>DATGII010000241.1:0-29675 GCA_035295805.1 Bryobacteraceae bacterium
CGTGTTGGTCCCGGAAAAATCGACTCCGTGATCGGTCCGCATCAGCAGACCCACGATCGGCCACTCGATCGCTTCCCTCGCACGGACGCTGACGCGAACCACGATCTCCGCCGGCGTCCGCACGGCCTCCACCGCCCGCCCCGTGCGATCCGTAATTTCAATGCCAAGAAGTTCCGCGCGGCCATCACCGTACCGTGGCGCGTCTGGCGGAATGCCGGTAACCACCTCCGGTGGTACACCCGCAACGCGGCGCACTTGGGACTCGGCGAGTTGGCGGCTGCGCCAGCGTTCCGAATCCTTGCTCAGCAACGCCGCCAGGTACCGGTGCGCAATGCCGGCCACCTCCCCGATTTCGCGCACGCGCCCGCCCTCGAGCCATAACGCACGGTGGCCGATTTCCTTGATCTCGCCGATATCGTGTGTCACATAGACGATGGTCACGCCACGCGCGCGCAATTCGTGTATTTTCCGCATCGAGCGATGGCGGAAATAAACGTCGCCGACCGCCAGCGCCTCGTCAACCACCAGGATCTCGGGATTCAATTGCACGGCCAGCGCGAAGCCGAGCCGCACCACCATGCCGCTCGAATAAGCCTTCACTGGCTGGTCGATATACGACCCGATCTCGGCAAAATCGAGGATGCCGTCGATCGATTCCTCCACCTCGCGCGTTGATAAGCCAAGTAGCGCACCATTCAGAAAGAGATTTTGGCGGCCTGTGAATTCCGGGTTGAAACCGGCGCCCAACTCGAGCAACGCCGTCAGCCGCCCGCCGATCCGCATGCTTCCACTGGTCGGCTGCAGGATCCCGGCGATCAGCTTCAGCAACGTACTTTTGCCGGACCCGTTCTCGCCCACGATACAGAACGTCTC
Organism: Bryobacteraceae bacterium; assembly: GCA_035295805.1. Lineage (GTDB taxonomy): Bacteria > Acidobacteriota > Terriglobia > Bryobacterales > Bryobacteraceae > PSRJ01. Next base: position 874 of record DATGII010000241.1, read on the forward strand.
ACCCTTCTTGATTTCGAGGCTGATGTCGCGCAACGCCCAGTGCTCGCGATAAAAGGGGCGGCGCCCCAGCCATGCGGCCTGTTTGAGGCGGTCGCCCGGCTGGCGGTACAGCTTATACACCTTCGAGACGCCGTCGATCTCGATCATCTTTCCGATGGTAGCGCGATAATGTGGCTATGGCTGGCGAAAAGCATGAGGAGGCCTGAACTGCGGCGCATTGCGGGCCCGGCGCTCGCCGCGGCGTTGCTGCTCAGCAACAGCATCGCCGGCGCCGCCGCGCGCGACTATAAGGACAGGGTGGGCGTCTATGTTTGGGGCAAACTCGGCGGCGGATTGGATGCCGTCCGCGCTGATATTCAGCGCCTCGGCGCCGACCGTGTCGTCCGCGTCTACATTGGCCCTGGCGCCCTTTGGGATCCCGCCGGAAAGCCGGACAATTCGCCCCTCGATGTGAAAGTCCGCCGCGCCGATTATCGCGCCTTTCTGGCTGCATTTCCCGTCGTGATGCTGACCAGCTATGACAGCGCCTCCTGGGATCATTACAAGAAAGAACGGCTGGACGCGCAACACCTGGCCGCTACCAGGGAAGAATTCCGGCGCTTTGCGCTGGAACTCGCCAAAACACCGGGCCGCAAAATCATTTCCAACTGGGAATTCGAGAACGACTGCACGGTGCCGCAATGGCCGGCCTGCCGCGAATACTATCAGGCACGCCTCGACGGCATTTCCGAAGCCCGCAAACAAGCCAAGTCGCTCGGGTACCCCGGTCAAGTGTTCAGCGCCTTCGAGTTCACCATCGTGCCCGGCTTCCAGGGGAAACACTCGGGACTGGCCGAGCTCGCAACCCAGCTGAAAGGCGTCGATTTCCTCTCGTACAGCTCATGGTGGTCGATCGCGTGGGACGCTGACGCCCCGAAGGTCTACAAGGATTTCGCGTACCTCGCCGGCTTCTTGCGCCAGGCCGCTGCGGAACGGAAGCTGAGCACCCACCTCATCATTGGCGAGTTCGGCGAATATTGGAACGTGCATCCGGATGGCGCGCGCCTGAAGGCTCTTGTGGATGCCAGCCTCGATAACGGCATCGAGTATCTGTTCAACTGGGTCCTCTATGACCAGCCGGGCAATAAGGATGAATGGGGCCGCGACGCCTCTCATTTCGGCAAGTACCGGCTCGATCGCATGTTGACGCCGCAGGGCGAGGCCTTTCGCCACTGGTTTCAATCGCAATGACTCCGTCCGCTACCGGCTCCCCTTCGGCCGCGCCCGCGGCCGCCGCGAAAACCGGAACACGCATCTCCGAGCTCGATGGCTTACGCGGCATTGCCATCCTGCTCGTTATGTTCTTTCACTTCACGCCACGCACCGGCCCGCTTTCCTTCTTCAGCCATCTCTTTCAACTGGGATGGACAGGCGTCGATTTGTTCTTCGTCCTGAGCGGTTTCTTAATTACGGGGATTCTCGTGGACACCGTCGGACACCGCTCCTACTACCGCAACTTCATCGTGCGCCGCTGCCTTCGCATCTTCCCGGCGTATTACATGTCGCTGGTGGTCTGCTGCATCCTCACGTATTATCCGTTCGCGCCGCGGTGGGGCGAGTTCCTCCGCGCCGGCGGCTGGTGGTACGTAACCTATCTGGGCAACCTCAGGGTGTTCCTCGATTCGGCCTGGCCCGGCCTCGCAATCCTTACGCCGCTGTGGTCGCTGCAAGTCGAGGAGCAGTTCTATCTGAGCTTCCCTCTGCTCGTCTGGGCGCTCGAGCGCAAGACACTGGCAAAAGTACTGGCCGCGTCCGTGGTGCTGGCGCTGGCGCTCCGCATCGCCCTATTGCTGGCGATGCCGAAGAACATGTTTGGGGTCTACACCTTGATGCCCTGCCGTATGGACGCGCTCGCCATGGGCGGGCTGATCGCGATCGCGCAGCGCGAACGGCCGGAGTGGCTGAAGAGCCGGTGGATAGGATGGATGACCCTGGCCGCTGCCGCCACCGTAGCCGCGATAATTCGGTTCTACTCCAACAGCGATCCTTGGCCTTTCGGGATGCAAACGATCGGCTACACCGCCATCGATCTCATGTTTGCCGGAATCCTGATCATTCTCGTGCACCGGCGGCAGCCGGTTCTCCTGCGGATTTGCCGCTGGCCATTTCTGGTTTGGGTGGGAACGATTTCGTACGGTCTGTATCTGCTGCATGTTCCCGGAGAGGTGATTGGCCGGCTTTTGACCGCACATCTGGTCCGGCTTGCCCCGTCCGGCTCGGCCGAGTTTCTCGTGTCCATGGTGGTGACCATCGCACTCGCATGGATTTCCTGGAGCGTTTTCGAATCCAGGATTTTGAAGCTGAAAGATCGGTTTACTGTGCGGTGAAGCTCAGCCCTTCGGTTCGAGAATGAACGTTGGCGCGAGCCCCTCGGCCGTTGAAAAACCGCTGGAGCCGCTCGAAAGCCAGCTCGAGCAGCCCTGCACTTTGCCCATATAGGCGTGCGGCCGGACGTCTACTTGTAGTTCGCGGAATTCCAGCAGGCCGAAAGTCCTTACCGGAAACACTGACCGCACCGGCTCCACCCGCTCCTGCACCACATACGGCGTGCGCAGCGCCTGCTTCAAGGCGCGCTCCCAGCCGCTATCATCCATTTCCCAGCCGTGATAGGTGTGCAGATCGCTGTAATCGTCGTTCGGTTTGAGCGTCAGCCGCTCCCGGTTCCGCGTGATGAACTCGGTCAGATCGACCGGCTTTTCTTCATAAGTGGTCTTGGTGGTCGCCACCAGCCGCGTCCAGGGCACATGCTCGCGAATGGCTTTGCGCTCCGCCGCGGGAAACTTCGAGACCAGCGCCTCGTCCGTGAGCAGCCCGAACATGGCCTTTTTATGCGCCAGCTCGGATCGAAAACTGTTGACTACGCAGACCGCCCGGTCGCGGTATGCTTGCACCAGAGGATGGCTCAGATCAAAGCGAATCAGAAATTCCTGGACGCCCACGCGGCGGTAGACTATGTTGATCTCAAACGCACCGCGCCGCAGCACGCCATTCCGGTACTCCAGCTGTTCCGGAGTAACGATCTCCACGGCATAACCTTCCTCTCGGAAGTAGTCGCGCAGCAGCTTGTATTCGCTGTCGCCGGAATTGAACGACGACCGGAATTCTACAATCGCAATGTTCGGCTTCTTGGCCCCCCCAAACTGCTTGTAGGCTTTCAACAGCGCTTGCAGAAAATGTTTCCGGCCTCCGATCTTCGCGAGCGAATAGCGCTTGCGCAGTTCCTTCACCGGAGGTGTGTCGTAAAACAGGTCGGCCAGAGTTTCGGCGTAGCCCGCGCCGGCGGGCAGATCGGAGTTATACTGCACGAAGTGCAGGTGCCCGTTCTGGACGTGCGTATCCAGGCGGGCCGCTACCTGCCAGGACGGGTATCCCGGGTCAATGGAAGCCAGCATCTTTTCGGCCGGCAGCAATTCCAGACGCGAGAGCAGCGCCGGGTTGCTCAACACCATCTGTTCCATTCGACCGATGGCGCCCAGCAGAGCTTCGCCGGTTTTGACCAGATTCTCGTATTGACGCCGGGAGATGAAATTCGGCCGCAAGAAGGGACAAATCAACCGTCCGCCGGCAGAAAGACCCCCTTCCTCCATCCGTTGATGGAGGGCTTCCGCCCAGGCCCCATCTTTAAACGGGCCACTCTCTAGTGACTTGTTGTATCTGACGACGGCGTCGTCCAAATAGGACATTGTTGACTTGCGAACCTGCTCTTCCTTGAGTATCCCACACCGCCGCCAAAAGCGGTAGGTTTGCGGATACTAACCAAGTCGCAAGTAACAGAAATTAAACGGTTTATATAATGTAGAGAGGTGCGATAGAAAGAGGCGCGGATCCAGCGGGTACCTATAATTCGAGCCCAAAACCTGTCGCAGGAACCCGGGACGGCCCCGCGAAACTACTTCTGACCAGTCTCCTTCGCGAGCCGCACCCGGGCACTCTCGAGCTTTTTCGTAATCTTGCTTACATCCTCGGGGTCGTTGTCGGCCGGAGCCCCAACCTGATACCGTCGCAACGAGGTCTGCCACTCCGCGATCGCTTCTTTGGTCTTGCCCATTTTGAGGTAGAGATCCCCGAGATGGTCATGTACCGTGGGATCATCTCCCATTCGCTCGTTGGCGCGCAGTAGCGGGCCCTCGGCTTCGTTCAACTTCCCTTGCTGGTAGTAAACCCAACCTAAGCTGTCCAGATACGCCGGGTTGTCGGGATCCAGTTCTAAAGCCTTCACGACAAATTTCTGCGCTTCATCGAGCCGGATATTCCGGTACGCCAGCATGTAGCCCAAATAATTCAGCGCGCCGGCGTTGTCGGGATCCAATTTCAAGACTTTGTGGAATTCGCCTTCAGCCGCGTCGTAGTTCTTCATGCGCTCGTACATTGCGCCGCGCGTGAATAAAACCTGTACCTTTTGATCGTCGCTTTTGGCAAGAGCATCGGCCTGATCTAACGCCTTGGCCTGCTCGGCAAAGTGTTTGCCCTTGTCGTAGATCCGCGCCAGCGCCAGCTCCGTATCAAAATCGGCGCCACCCTTGAGCAGACCACGGACTTCCCCGGCCGCTTCATCGGCCTTGCCGCGATCCGCCAGCACCGACGCATGCGCCATCACCACCATCTTCTCGTTGGGGAATTTTTTCTTGGCGGCGTCGGCCTCGCGCAGAGCGCTGTCGTAATCCTTGGCGGTCTGGTAGGTCTCGACGATCTGCACTGCTACCCGCGGCGCCCCATCCGCGTCCAGCGGAGTGATCTGGCGGAAGGCATCGATAGCCTGCTGGTATTGGGTGGCTTTGACATACAGAATCCCGAGCTTCTCGAGCAATAGCGCGCGGTTCGCGGACTCTTCGGCCGTATACGTCTTGCGCGCGGTCTCTTCGAGCACGCCCTTCAACGAACTGATGGCCTGATCCGTCTTGCCTTGCGCGTCCAGCAGCGAAATCTCGGCATCCCGCACCGTCAGGTTCTCGGGATCGAGCGCCTTCGCCTTATTTAATGCATCCTGCGCTTTGGGATAATCGTGTTTCGCCCGGTAGATCTCGCTGATCCGCACCCACAACATTGCATTGCGGGCGTCTTCCATCGAGAGCTGCTGATAAATTTTCAGCGCTTCATCATACTGGCCGGAAGCGAACAGATCCTGCGCCAGATTGCGCTGCAGCCGTCCGTCATCGGGCGATAGTTCCACGGCGCGCTTCAGTGTCTCGGCCGCGCTCTTGTAATCATGCATCTGCTCATAAGCCGTGGCGAGCACGACCAGGGTGCGCTCATTCGGACGCCGATCGGTAGCGCTCTTCAGTTTTTCCACAGCCTGCTTGACATCGCCCAGCGTCAGGTACAACTGCGCCAGTTGCGCCAAAGCATCTTCATTATCGGGATCGGCCTTGAGCGCGTTGTTGAGCGCCTTTTCGGCTTCCACGGAGTTTTGCGAGAACCGGTAAAGCCGGCCCAGCATCACCCAGCTGTCGGCATCCTTCACATCTTTTTCGGTGATTTTCTGATATTGCTCAATGGCGCGCTTCAACAGATCTTCATTGATTCGGCCTTGCTGCGGATCACCCAGCATGCGCACATACACGCGGCCCAGCATGCGGCGGGCATCCAGGTTATCCGGATACTGCTTCAGCGTGTCCTCGGCGAGCGTGACCGCATCGCGCAGCCGGTTGGTCTGGATATAAAGATCGGTCAGCTCTTCAAAAATGACTCCCGACGTCGGATCCTGCTTGAGAGCGTCCTGATAAAACTGAATTGCCTTGGAAATGTACTCCCGGCTGTTTCCCGAAGAGGCCGCCAGTTCCGTATAAAGCCGGCCCATGGCAAAGTTGTAGTATGCGCCGGCCCGTTTGTCGGCCGGCCCGTTGGCAGTGGCGCCGGGCGTCTGGGCAGACAGAAAGCAGCCCAACCCGGCACTCAAAAGAAGCGCTCTACCGAAGCGAGTCATGCAATTAACTTTCTTTCGACCAACGGGAAGACCCAGGCAAGGTCGAACGTCACTTCATTCATTGTATAACGGTCCCGGCGTCGGTGATTTCTTGTGACCACACACTCTCTGGACCGATTGGGACCCGCACTGCCAGACGCGCCGGAACTTCCGTTGGTTGCAATTCTGGGCGCCACCGGAACCGGCAAAAGCACGCTCGCATTGGAAGTGGCGCAGGCGTTTCACGGCGAAATCGTGAACTGCGACTCACTGCAGGTTTATCGCCACTTCGACATCGGAACGGCCAAATTACCAATGGCCGAGCGCCGTGGAATTCCGCACCATCTCATCGATATTGTGGATCCACACGAAACTTTTACGGCCGGCGACTTCGCCGGCCGGGCCCGCCGGGCTCTCGCAGACATCGCGGCGCGCGGCCGGCTTCCGGTGATCTGTGGCGGTACCGGCTTCTATTGGCGCGCCCTCGATGCTGGTCTGTTCGAGGGGCCGACTCGGGATGACGCGCTGCGCGCCCGGCTCTCCGCCCGCGAACAGCGCCGTGCCGGCAGTCTGCATCGCCTTCTGCGCCGGTTCGATGCCGCCGCCGCAGCCCGCATTCATGCGCACGACATGCCGAAGACCGTGCGCGCGCTCGAGGTTCGCCTGCTGGCGCGCCGGCCCATGACAGAACTGTTTCGCGCGGGACGCCGCGCCCTGCGCGGTTATCGTGCGCTCAAGCTGGTTCTGTCGCCCGAGCGCGCCCCTTTGTACGCCCGGCTCGACAAGCGCTGTGAATCCATGTTCGAGTGTGGACTATTGGAAGAAGTGCAACGCATTCTGAATCTCGGGTTTTCCCCTTCCGTGAAGCCCTTTCAATCGCATGGCTACAAACAGGCCCTCCAACTGCTCCGCGGCGAGTTGACCCGCGAGCAGGCACTCGAACTGGCGCAGCGCAATACGCGCCGCTATGCCAAGCGGCAGATGACGTGGTTTCGCCGCGAGCCCGAAATCGAATGGATTGCCGGCTTCGGCGATGATCGGGTCATTGCCCGCCAGGTCCTGGAACGAACCGCCGCATTTTTAACACTTGCCAATCAAAAACCTTCGGAACATTTTTGAAGGCTCCTCGTCTTACTCCCTGTAGACGGGATCTCGCAAACCAAACAATCGGAGAAGGAAAACGGGAATGAAGAAAAATATCTTGCTCGCTATCGGTGTCGCTGGACTCGCTGCCCTCGGCGCCAGCGCAAAAACCTACTCGGTGACCTTATATGAGCCCGCGGTGGTCGGGAGTATGACACTGAAACCAGGGGATTATCGAGTCGAAGTGAACGATCAGAAAGCCGTGCTGCGCAACGGGAGCGTTCGCTGCGAGGCGCCCGTTAAGGTGGAAACCTCGGACACCAAGTACAACAGCACCACCGTCCGCTTTGCCAACGGAGACGGCAAAATGCATCTGCAGGAAATCCACGTCGGCGGATCGAAAACCAAAATCGTCTTCGATGAGTAAACGGCCGGGCAGGCCGGTGGTTCTGGCTGGCCTGCCCGCTCATCGCCACCGCAAAACCGGCTTCCGCGCCGCCATCACTTCGTCCACGCGGCTGGTCCGGGTTCCGTGCGGCGCCGACAACACTGTCTTCGGATCTTCCTCCACTTCGCGTGCAATCGAAATCATCGCTTCAATGAAGTGGTCCAGCTCCCGCTTCCCTTCGGTTTCCGTAGGCTCGATCATCAGCGCGCCGTGCACGATGAGCGGAAAACTCACCGTGTAGGGATGAAACCCGTAGTCGATCAACCGCTTCGCCAGATCGCCCGTGCGGACCCCTTGTTTGGCCTGCCGCTCATCGCTGAACACAACTTCATGCATGCTCGGCGCGGTGTACGGAAGTTCGAAGTAGGCCTCCAGTTGCTTGCGAATGTAATTGGCATTCAGCACCGCGTCCACCGACACCTTGCGCAACCCCGGGCCGCCATGCGCCAGGATGTAAGCCAGCGCGCGCACCAGCACGCCAAAGTTGCCATAGAATGCACGCACACGGCCGATGGAATGCTTGCGCTTGTAATCCCACGTCAATCGCTTCCCCAATCGCTTCAATCGCGGAATCGGCAGGAACGGCTCCAGTTCCTTTTTGACTGCCACCGGACCCGCGCCCGGGCCGCCGCCGCCATGCGGCGTTGAAAACGTCTTGTGCAGGTTCAGGTGCAGCGCGTCCACTCCGAAATCGCCAGGCCGCGCAATCCCCATCAGCGCGTTCATGTTGGCGCCATCCATGTAAAGCAGTGCGCCTCGGCTGTGCAGAATTTCAGCGGCGCGCATGATGTCGTGTTCGAATACCCCCAGCGTATTCGGGTTGGTCACCATCAATGCCGCCACATCGCGGTCGACCACACGTTCCAGCGCGCCCAAATCCAGAACGCCGGTCGGGCTCGACGGCACATGCTCGACCCCGTACCCGGCGATTACCGCCGATGCCGGATTCGTCCCATGCGCCGAATCCGGAATCAAAATCTTTTTCCGCGGATTGCCGCGCCTGGTGAGCAGAGCGCGGATCATCAGAATGCCGGTAAGTTCTCCATGAGCGCCCGCGGCCGGCTGCAGCGTCACCGCGTCCATTCCGGTAATCTCGGCCAGCGCCGCCTCCAGCCGCGCCGCCACTTCCATCGATCCCTGCGCCAGCGCTTCCGGCTGGTACGGATGCGCCCAAGCCAGCCCTTCCAGCCGCGCCACCACTTCGTTCACGCGCGGATTGTACTTCATCGTGCACGAGCCCAACGGGTACATGCCGTAATCAATCGCATAATTCCAGGTTGAAAGCCGCGTGAAATGCCGGATCGCCTCGACCTCGCTTACCTCCGGAAACCCTTCGATCGAGCCCCGCACGTTTTCCTCGCCCAAAGCCTCCTCCGCTTTCACTGCCGGCACGTCTAACTCGGGAAGTTGGAAAGCGATCTTACCCGGCGAGCTGCGCTCAAATAACAACGGCTCGTTCTGCGAAAGATGCGGGCGAACTTTGGTGATCATGCGAACGCCTCTCCCACTGCGTCCATATCGGCACGGCGCGACATCTCCGTCGCGCTCAGCAGCATCGAATCCGCCAATTCTGGATAGAACCTCCCCAGCGGCAGCCCGCCGATAATCCTCCGCTTCAACAGACCTTTATTGATGGCATCGGGAGCCTTGCCTGGCGCGCGCGCCGCGAACTCGTTGAAGAACTTCCCGCAAAATCTCGGCTTCACCTGGCTCGCGAGGTAATGGGCCTTGGCCAGGTTCTGTTCGGCCAGTTCCCGCAACCCTCTCTTCCCGTATACCGTCATGAAGACGGTGGCCATCAGCGCAATCAGCGCCTGGTTGGTGCAGATGTTGGAAGTCGCCTTCTCGCGCCGGATGTGCTGCTCTCGCGTGGCCAGCGTCAGGCAAAACGCCCGATTCCCGCGCGTATCCACCGTCTGCCCCACCAGCCGGCCCGGCATCTGCCGTATGAATTTCTCCCGCGTGGCGATGATCCCGGCGAACGGCCCGCCGTAGCTCGGCGAAATCGCGAACGACTGCAACTCGCCGGCAATAATGTCCGCTCCTGCCGGCGGCTCCAGTATCCCCAGCGAAACCGCTTCTGTGAACACTACGATGAGCAGCGCGCCGCCTTCATGCGCGATCTCGGCCGCCTCCCGCACCCGATCCACCACTCCAAAAAAATTAGGCGACTGCACGATCACCGCGCCCGTGAGCCCGTCCATCTTTCGTTCCAGATCTTCAGTATCCAGCGCGCCCGCGTCCTCCAGGTATCCGAATTCCTCTAACGGCATGCCCTGGTTGCGCGCGTATGTCCTCAAGACTTCGCGGTATTCGGGATGCACCGAGCGCGCCACCAGCAGCCGCCCTTTTCCCGTCGCCCGCGCCGCCATCATCGCGGCTTCCGCCAGCGCCGTCGAGCCGTCGTACATGGAAGCATTCGCCACCTCCATTCCAGTCAGCTGGCAAATCATCGTCTGGAATTCAAAGATCGCCATCAACGTTCCCTGCGCGATCTCCGCCTGGTACGGCGTGTACGACGTGAGAAACTCGCCCCGTTCCGCTACCGTGTCCACCAGCACCGGCCGGAAATGCGAATACACTCCCGCGCCCAAAAAACTGGCATACCCGTCCGCATTCTCCGCCGCGCGCTCCCGGAAGTATTGCACGATTTCGTATTCGGAAATCCCGGGCGGCAGATCCAGCGGACGTTTCAGTCGCGCCTCTTCCGGCAAATGCGCAAATAAATCCTCGGCGGAGCTGGCGCCGCACGCATCCAGCATCTCGCGGCTCTCGGAATCGGATTTCGGTAGATACCGCAATTACTTCTCCGCCCCTATATAGGTCTCGTAATCCGCTGCGGACATCAGGCTTTCCACCTCGGCCGGCGTGCTGACCTTGATTTTCACCAGCCAGGCTTCCCCGTGCGGATCGGCGTTCAGCTTTTCCGGAGCTTCGGCCAGCATTGGATTAATTCCGGTCACCTCTCCGCTCACCGGAGCATACACGTCCGACACTGCCTTCACCGATTCCACCGAACCGAGCGTGCCGCCTCGCGTGACCCGCGTTCCGGGCTTCGGCAGATCCACGTAAACGATATCGCCGAGTTCCTGCTGCGCATGATCGGTGATTCCCACCGTAGCCACGTCCCCCTCGACGCGCACCCACTCGTGTTCCTTGGTGTAACGGAAGTTTTCTGGATACATTTTCCTATTTCGCTCGCTTGTAGAACGGAGTCTCCACCGTCACCGCGTCCACTGGCTGGCTGCGGATCATGACTTGAATGGCCCGCCCCGGCTGCGCCAGCGCGGCGGGTAGATAACACAGACCGATGTTCTTGTTCAACGTCGGAGACGGCGATCCGCTGGTCACCCACCCCGCGGGCACGCCGTCCGCCAGCACTTCGTAGCCATCGCGCCCGATGCCGCGGCCCCGCATCTCGAAACCTGCCAATCGGCGCCGGATTCCGCTCTGCTTTTGCTTCCGTACTGCTTCGCGGCCGGCAAAATCGCCTTTCTCCATTTTGACGATCCATTCCAAATCCGCTTCCAGGGGTGTAATCGAGGCGTCGATCTCATGTCCGTATAGCGCCATCTTCGCCTCCAGCCGTAACGTATTTCGCGCGCCCAGCCCGCACGGCTTGATGCCGAACTCCGCGCCGGCCTGCAGCAGTTTATTCCAGATCCGCACCGCCTCGCCCGCCGGGATATAGAGCTCAAAGCCGTCCTCGCCGGTGTAGCCGGTGTGCGCAATCCGCGCCGGTACACCCGATACCGTCGCGTCGGTGAACCAGTAATAGTGGATGGCGGAAAGGTCCACGCCCGTCAGCTTCTGCAGCGTGAACCGCGCTCGGGGGCCTTGGATCGCTAATTGGGCGTACCGGTCGCTCGTCAACTCCACCTGCGCATCGAACCGGTTCAGCCCGCGGATGTGCTCGAAATCTTTTTCCTGATTGGATGCGTTGACGCAAAGAAAAAACTGATCGTCGGCGGCTCGGTGAACCAGGATATCATCGACGAATCCGCCGTGCTCGTACAACATCGCCGAGTAGTGGATCTGGCCTGTCCGAAGTTTCGCCGCGTGGTTAGTGCTGACGAAATCGGTCAGGCGCGCGGCGTCCGGCCCCCGAATCTCGATCTCGCCCATGTGGCTGACATCGAATAACCCGACCCTGCTGCGGACTGTTTGGTGTTCATCAATGATTCCGGAGTACTGTACGGGCATTTCCCACCCGCCGAAATCCACTAGCTTCGCCCCCAGGGCGCGATGCACGGAATTGAGCGGAGTGGCCCGAAGCGGCGCTGCGGCCATGAAACATCAGGCTAGCATACGGAATCCGGTTTCCTGAATGCGTGGAAGGTACGCTGCTTACAACAGTCTGGATGTAGTGCTAAGCAGTGACGGCAAAGGCCGGCCGGTCTACGGACGGCGCCTGAAATCGCGGCGCGTGGAACGGCTGAAAACGGTATCCGATCCCGAAGATCGTCTCGATGTACTGGTCCGCATACACGCCCAGCTTTTTACGCAGCCGCCGGATGTGCACGTCCAGGGTTCGCGTGCGGATCTCGGCGCCGTAACCCCAGATCTGCATGAGCAGCGCTTCCCGCGGCACGATTTCGGCGGCGTGCTGCACCAGCAGCGCGAGTAAGTCGTATTCCTTCCGCGTCAAGCTGAGCGCGTGACTGTCCAGCATCGTCAGTTGCTGGCGAAAATCTAATGACAGATGCTCGTCTCTGTATAGCGAGCCCGGGTTGCTCTGGTCCTGAAGCGATCCCATCGATTCCTCCGTCTACAGGCCATCCTACGGGGAGCCCCGGACAAGGTGATTGCGAACTTGTAAAAACTTTGTAAAAAGCCCCGACAGCACTTGAAACTCAGCCAACCGGGCTCCCGCTGACGAAGCGGTTGCCCCGGATCACGAAGCGCAGCGGCCAGTCGGCGCATTCCCGGATTCCGATACGGGGCGTCACCGCAATTTCCAATTTGCGCCGCTCCCTTGGTTCCCGCACCACCAGGGCGCCGCGAGTGACATCCGCGCCGTTGTGGACCCGCGTGATTCCCAGCGCCAGCGTTAATTTGCCCGGCCCGGAAGCTAGATCTTCGAGACGCCGCGCGGCCGGCCGCCGCTGCTGCATGAGTTCGACTCCCGCCACCGGTTCCAGCGCCCGCACCAGCACGCAACCTGGCTTGCCGGCCGGCTCAGCCACCAGGTTCAGACATTCGTACATTCCGTAAATGAAATACACGTACGCATGCCCCGGCGCCCCGAAGATGACCCGCGTTCGGTCCGTAATCCCGCGCGCCGAGTGCGCCGCCAGATCATCCCCGCCCAAGTACGCCTCGGTCTCCACAATGAGGCCCGCCGCCGCGCCGTGCACCAGCACTTTGCCCAGCAACTCGCGCGCAACCGTGACTGTGGACCGCTCGTAAAAACCCCGCCGGAGAATCCGCCCAAACTTCATGAGCCACCATCTTCCCGTATCCGCCGCTACAATGGAAAACGCTCATGCGATTGTTCACCGGGCTCGACCTTCCCGACGACTTGATCCGCAGCCTCCGCAAACTGATCGATCATCTGCGCCGGGCTGCCGCGATCGCTTGGAGTCCCCCGGAAAACCTTCACGTCACCACGAAATTTATCGGCGAGTGGCCCGAGGAGCGCCTGCCGCAGCTCAAGTCCGAACTCCTGGCGATTCCGCCTCGCGAACCGATTTCAGTCCACATCCGCAAGCTCGGCTTCTTCCCGAATCCGCATGCGCCGCGCGTGTTCTGGTGCGGCGTTGACGCTCCCGGCTTGACGGATCTTGTGGCCGACACCGAGCGTGCCGCCACGGCTTTGGGAATCGCGGCGGAGAACCGGGCGTTTTCTCCGCATCTGACCTTGGCGCGGATCAAAGAGAGACTAAACCTCCAGCCGCTCCGGGAAGCCATCGCCGCCCTACCCTCCTTCGACTTCGGCCGGTTCGTCGCGGACCGGTTTTTCCTTTACCAGAGCCGCCCCACCCCGAAAGGTTCTGTGTACACTAAGCTTGCGGAGTGTAAGTTTTCGAACCAATGATGCCTCTTTCGACCCTGGTGATCGCTTACCTGCTGGGGTCCATTCCGTTCGGCTACCTGCTGGTGAAATGGCAGACCGGCGCCGACGTCCGGTCGGCCGGCAGCGGCAATATCGGAGCGACCAACGTATTGCGCACCACCGGACGCATCGCTGGTGTCGCTACCCTCGTGCTCGATATCGCCAAAGGATTCGCGGCGGTCGCCGTTGCCGGGCGCCTGACCGGCGGCAGCGAACTCTGGGCCAGCGTCGCGGCCCTGGCCGTCATGGCCGGTCACGCTTTCCCGATCTTCCTGCGATTTCAGGGTGGCAAGGCCGTGGCAAGCTTCGTCGGCGCCTTTTTGCGCTTGACACCCCTCCCTCTCGCAGCCGCGCTCGTGGTCTTTCTCGGAGTGGCGGCCTGGAGCCGGCACATCTCCCTGGGCTCGATCTCTGCCGCCGCCACGTTTCCGTTGGCGGTTTGGCTCATCTTGCAACCCTCATGGCCCGTGTTGGCCGCTTCGGTGACGGCCGCGGCATTCATAATCTACAGACATAGTAGTAATATCAGGCGGCTGCGGCAAGGATCCGAGCACGTCTTCTCTTTTGCGAGCAAGCATCGTTCGTGAAGTCGCTGGCAATCATCGGGGCGGGAAGCTGGGGCACGGCGCTCGCCATCGTTCTCGCTCCTCGTTTCGAGCAGGTTCGATTGTGGGCCTACGAGCCGGATCTTGCCGCGCGGATTCAAACATCGCGAGAGAATGACCTCTACCTGGCGGGGTTTCAGATCCCCACAAACGTATTTATATCCAATAGCTTGGATCAGGCGCTAGGCGATTCCGAACTTGTTTTGAGCGTGATGCCATCGCATCTGGTGCGCTCGCTTTACGAGCAGATGTTGCCCTCGCTGCGGCCCGGAATGATGTTTGTTAGCGCGACTAAGGGTTTGGAAAATAGCACACTACTACGGCCGTCGGAAATCATTTCCGATATGGTCTCCGAACGCTTCGTCCCCCAGGTGGCGGTCCTTTCCGGACCGACGTTCGCGCGTGAGGTGGCAGCCCTTAATCCTACTGCTCTCGTAATTAGCTCGACCGATGCGGCATTTGCGGCCTCTGTTCAGGCCGCGCTCGCCGGACCCACCTTTCGCCTATATACCAGTACCGACCCGGTTGGGGTCGAAATCGGTGGAGCTATTAAGAATGTAGTAGCTATTGGAGCCGGCGTGCTCCAGGGTATGGGCTTGGGACATAACCCCATGGCAGCCTTGATCACGCGAGGACTGGCGGAAATGACCCGCCTGGCAGTAGCTTTGGGAGGGCAGGCCAAAACTCTTGCCGGGCTTGCGGGTTTAGGGGATTTGGTGCTGACGTGCACCGGTGAGCTGAGCCGCAACCGCACGGTCGGCCTGGAACTGGCGCGGGGCCGGAAGCTGGACGAGATTGTAGGATCAATGAAGATGGTGGCCGAGGGGATCAAGACGACCACGGCCGCCACAGAATTGGCCCGGCGGTGTTCGATCGAGATGCCGATCACGGAACAGATGTACCAGATGCTGTACCATGGGCTCGACCCGCGAGAGGCCATCCGCCGCTTGATGGAACGTTCGCTAAAGCGTGAATAGGTAAATCTTAGAGCGGGGCGCAACCTCGGGTGCCGGAACGGGTTGAAAACAGTATGGGCAGTGTGGCGGCGACGCTCGATTACGACGCCCAGTTGATGGTCCGGGTCAAGGAGGGCGATGGCGCCAGCTTCGCATTATTGCTGGAAAAGCACCGCTCCTCGGTAATTTACTTCCTGTACCGCATGGTGCAACACCAGGCCGTGGCGGAGGAACTGGCGCAGGAAGTGTTTTTGCGCGTGTACCGCTCGCGGGCCACTTATGAGCCCACCGCGCGATTCACGACGTGGCTGTTCCGGATCGCGACCCATCTGGCGCTCAACGCTCTGCGGGACGGCAAGAACCAGCGCGCCGAGGCGAGCCTGGACTCGGAGACCTCCGAGTTCACCGCCCGGCAGGTCTCCGACGCGCGCCCGTCGGTGGAACAGCGGATGCTGCGCCAGGCGCAGATGGACGAGATCAGGCATGCGATCGCGGCTCTGCCCGAAAAACAGCGCGCCGCGGTTTTGATGCATAAATACGAAGAAATGGAATATTCGCAGATCGCCAAAGCGTTGAATTGCTCCGAATCTGCGGTCAAGTCTTTGCTTTTCCGGGCGTATGAAACATTGCGCGTCCGCCTTGCCCATATGGCATGAATTCTGGCTTTCGAGGTCGTTATGATTTGTCCGATGGAAAAGGGGGATCCGAGCGAGCTGCTCGCGTATAGCGCACAACAGCTCGAAGGATCCGAAAGTCTGCGGCTGCGGCAGCACGTGAACTCGTGTCCCGCATGCCGTGAATTCGTGAGCGGACAGGAAGCCGTCTGGCGCGCCCTGGACGCCTGGGAGGCGCCGGCGATTTCGGCCGATTTCGACCCACGTCTCTATCGCCGCATTGCCCAAGAGTCGAGCTGGCGGGAGCGCTGCCTTCACGCGTTGGGCCCGCTGCTGGTGCGGCAGGGGCTTCCGATCGCGGCCGCGGCCTGTCTGATCATTGTGGCCGGTTTCGTTTCCCGGCAGCCCCCCAATATCAACACGGCGCCCCAAAAGCAGGCGGCGCAAATCGAAAATCTTCAGCCCGAACAAGTCGAGCACGTCATGGATGACATGCAGATGTTGAGTGATTTCGCGCGCGCGGCGCGCTCGGATACGGGGGAACTGTAGACCGGCGATGCTTGTTCTAGCCGCACTTTGGTTTGTCCTCGCCGCCAACCCCGGCATGGCGCAACCGTCGCAATCGGGTCCGCCGAGGCCCGCCCCCAGGCTGGCCAATCCCGGAACGCTGGTCCGGCAGTTGATGCGGATGACACCCGAGCAGCGCGAGCGCGCTCTCGAGAAGCTGCCGCAGCAGCGGCAGGAGGAAATCCGGGAGCGCCTCAGGCAATTCGACAATCTACCCAAAGCCGAGCAGCAGCGCCGCCTCCAGCTGAGCGAAACGTTCGCCGCCCTGCCGCCGGAAAAGCAGGATTTGATCCGCCGCCAGATTCGCGCGTTCAATCAACTGCCCGACGATCGGCGCCGCGTCGTCGGGGCGGCCTTTCAGCGGCTGCGCCGAATGCCCGAAAGCGAGCGCCAGGCGCGCCTGGCCAGCCCGGAATTCCAGAATCGGTTCGGCCCCGCCGAGCAGCAGATTATCGCGGATCTGGCCGAAAATTGGCCGCCCCCGGCGGAAGCGCTCCGTCCGTAATCTCACACTTATTCACGCGCAGTTATCCAAACGTAGTATTGTCTTCGGACGAGAATTCTGTTACGTTCTTTTGACTATTCAGATGTCCTGGGGTGAATAGGGACGGAGGGCTCATGAAGAAGCAGACACCCACGGCCGTTGCGCACCACCGCGAGGGAGCGTCGCGGCCGCTGCACGAGGAGTACCGGCATCAGTTACAGGAAAAACGATCGCATGTGCTGGCGGCCCTCGGCGTAAAATTCGATACGCTCGCCCGGATGGGCCGCGTTGCCGAAGAAGATCAGGCACAGATCACGCACGACGAGTTTGTATCCCTGCATCTGAACAGCATCGACTATCTGCAACTGCGGCTCGTGGACGAAGCTCTGGACCGTCTGACTTCGGGAGACTACGGCGTCTGCCTGGCTTGCGAGGAGCCGATTCCAGCCAAGCGCTTGCGGGCGCTTCCCTGGGCCCGGTACTGCATTTCGTGCCAGGAAACGGTCGGAGCCCAGATGGACCATGATTGGGAAGAGAGCCGGCGGCGTCCGCCGCTCGCGCCTGCCGCGGAATAAAAAAAGCCGGGGCCTCAGCCCCGGCCGCAATCCACAAAAATTAGTTTTCGACGGCGATCAGGTGCGGGGTGTCGTCACGCTCGAGACATGCGCATCAAGCATTTTCTGGACCTCGGCCTTACCAATCGCGCCCACCCGCTGTTCGACCACCTGTCCGTTCTTGAAGAGTAGCAGGGTCGGAATCCCGCGGATGTTGTAGCGCATCGCGGTGTTGCCGTTGGCATCTACGTCCAACTTGCCGACCTTGGCTTTTCCGGCGTACTCGCTGGCAACCACGTCGATTGTGGGGGCCATCTGCCGGCACGGCCCGCACCATTCCGCCCAAAAATCCACCAACACCGGGACATCGGACCGCAAGACATCCTGGTCGAAATCGGCATCGGTAAAAGTTAGTGTGTTCTGACCTGCCATCTCATCTCCTAAATAATTAGAATCCCAAAGCGGCCAAAGGATTCAACCTCGTTCCAGCAGGCGCCCGTATAAGGCCGAATACGTTCCGGCCGACCGGTTCCAGGAAAAGTCCTTTGCCATTCCCCGGAGCATCATGGCTGTCCAAGTCTCCGCGTGAGAAAAACCCCCGGCGGCTTCCCGAATCGCAGCCAACAATGCCTGCCCCGAAAGCTCCGAGAACTTGAACCCGGTGCCCTCATCGATAGTATCATTCAATCCGCCGACCGCGCGAACCACCGGGACCGTGCCGTATTTCAGGCTATACATCTGGTTCAGACCGCTCGGTTCGTAAAGGCTGGGCATCAGGAAAATGTCGGCGCCGGCCTCCACCAGATGCGCGAGGCGGTTATCAAAGCCGAGATGGACGGCAATGCGGTCCGGGTGCCGGTCGGCCATCCTGCCGACGAGTTCTTCGTACTCGGGCTCGCCGGTGCCCAGGGCGACCAGGTAGACGTCCTGCTGGATCAGCTCATCAGCTATTTCCGCGATCAGGTCGATTCCTTTCTGACGCGTAAAACGCGACACCACGCCGAGGACCGGACGGTCCATGGCGCCGGCCGGCAGCCCGAATTCGGCAACCAGGCGCTGCTTGCAAACCCGTTTCCCAGCCAGGTCCTGCTCGGAGTAGTTCGCCGGGATCAGAGTGTCGGTTTTCGGATTCCACTCGCGATAGTCCACCCCGTTGAGGATGCCACAAAGGGCATCGGCGCGGGCGCGCAGTGCGCCGTCCAGTCCGAAGCCGAACTCCGGCGTCTGGATCTCGCGCGCGTACGTGGGGCTGACCGTATTGAGCGCGTCGGCAAACGCGATGCCGCCCTTGATGTAACTTACCTGTCCGAAAAATTCCATGCCGTCGGGGCGGTTGACGCTGGGATCGAGCGCCACTTCCGGCAGCGCCACCTTTGGGAACAGCCCCTGGTAACCCAGGTTGTGAATCGTGAACAGCGTTTTGACGCCGAGGAATGTGGGGTCCGTGGCAAATGTTGTCTGCAGATACGGTGCCGTCAGCCCGGCCTGCCAGTCATGGCAATGGAAGACTTCCGTTTTGAAAATGAAGCGGGCGATTCCGAGAGCGGCCCGTACCAGGACCGCGAAGCGAATGTGGTTGTCCGGATAATCCTGTCCATCGACGCCGTAAAGGCCCTTGCGGTCGAACAGGGCAGGACAATCCACGAGATACAGCGTGTACTCCTGCGGCGCGAAATAAATGGCCGTGTCGTAACGGGCCGGGCCGAGGTAAACGGGAAGGTGATCGTAGACCCGGCGCAGGCCTTTGACATCGATGAAACCGTATCGCGGAATGACGACAGCCACTTCGTCACCGCACGCGCTCAAAGCCGGGGGGAGCGCGCCCACCACGTCGGCCAGCCCGCCGGTCTTGGCGAGCGGCGCGGCCTCGGAGGACACCATCAATACGCGCGACACAACCGAATTTTAGCGAACCGGCAGGCGTCGATTACGTTCGATCGGTTACGAATCGGAGGCGCTCGACTGCCGGCCGATCCGGCGGCCGGCGTCCCAGGTTCTGCATACGCCTCAATACCGCGCTAACTCTTCGAAATCCAGGTTGCCGCCGGACAGTACGACGCCCACCGTGCGAATTCCAGACGGTAGTTTGTGAAAGAGAGCGGCCGCCGCCCCGACCGCGCCGCTTGGCTCGACGAGGATTTTCATCCGCAAGAGCAGGAATTTGACGGCGGCGCGGATCTCGTCATCGCTGACCAGTGCAATCCGCTCCACCAGTTGCCGCACGATCGGGAACGTCAACTCGCCCGGCTTGGGCGCCCGCAAGCCATCGGCGATCGTGTCCGGCTGCACGGCAACGCGCTCGCCCGCCATCAGCGAGAGAAACGTGTCGTTGGCGCCTTCCGGCTCGGCGCCGAAAATTCGAATGGACGGGTCAATGCTCCTGGCGATCGTGGCGCAGCCGGACAGCAGACCACCGCCGCCGACCGGCGTGATCAAGGCGTCAAGCGGCCCGGTCTCCTCCAGCAATTCCAGAGCGGCTGTCCCCTGCCCCGCCATAATCATCGCGTGGTCGAACGGAGGAACCAGCGTTGCCCCGCCCTCTTTTTGCAGGCGGTCGGCGATCTGCTCCCGGATTTCCGTAAACCGGTCGTAGGTGATGATACGTGCCCCATGCGAGCGCGTCGACTCCATTTTCGATCGCGGCGCGTCGGCCGGCATCACGATCGCCGCGGGAGCACCCACGTGCTGTGCGGCGATAGCGACTGCCTGCGCGTGATTGCCCGACGAATACGCGACCACTCCGCGGGGCAACACCGCCGCCGGTAACGACAGGATCAGGTTGGCGGCGCCGCGAATCTTGAACGCGCCGCCCTTCTGTAGGTTTTCACATTTGAAGAAAACGCGGACACCGGCTTCGGCGTCGAACAGCGTGGACGTAAGTACGGGAGTGCGGTGCGCCAGCGGGCGGATCCGTTCTGCCGCGGCGCGGATGTCGTCCGGCTGGATGGCAAGTTTCATGGTAGTCAGCATCTTTGACCGGTCCTGCCGCGCTTCAAGCCGGTGAAACTCCCAGAGCCTGCTCCATCGACGCCCTAACCTTCTGCCGATCCTTGGGTGGTAGCTTTGAGACCATGCGTGCGATGAAGCGGTTGTCCAAAGTAAAAAGCTTCAGTCGCACCAGACAATCCTTCGTTAAGCCTGTCGATGCGGAGGCGAGTGCCGTGTCTCCGGGCCAACTGGATTGCCGCGCGGTCGTGATCATCGCCAAAGTCGTGTGGCCGGAAGAACGGTTGAAGCTGGCACCGCTCAGCACGAGCGCCGGCCTCCGCTTCGAGCCCCCGCCGGTAAATGGAAAGGGCCCCACCGCAATGTCCCACGCGTCACAAATCACGAAACGCCTCGTTGTCTTCCGCGCTGTTCCATTCCTCCAGCGTGGCGCTCAGAGCACGATGCCAGCCCGCGTCGAAGCGGCCGACCTTGCGCACCCGCACCTCGTCGCCTTCCAATTCATAAGACAGCACGTCCCCGGCCTCCAGCTCAGGCGGTCACGAATTTCTTTGGGTACGGTCACTTGGCCTTTGGAGGTCAATCGCGCGTAAGTCATACAGGGCTTCGTACTTCCTTACTGTAAGGATACATGCCTATTGGAAAACGGAGTTTCAGGTTTACTAACCTCATATTGGCCCTCACCGTGCAGGTTGTCTGCCGGCCGCTAACTGGAGGAATGTCATGGCCAAAGGATTTGTTGCGGTTACGGTGGAACGCTGCAAAGGCTGTGGGTTTTGTGTAGAGTTTTGCCCCACTCACGTCCTGGCATTGTCTTCCGCCTTTAATTCCAAGGGTTATCACCCGCCTTATATAGTGGCTGGCGAAAAATGTAGCGGCTGCGACCTGTGCGGGATGTACTGCCCGGACTTCGCCATCTTCGGAGCACGTTATGCACGCTGACCCGAAAGGGGTTCTGACCGGTGTCCATTTTCTCGACGGCGACCACGCCTGCTGTGAGGGAGCCCTCGCAGCGGGTGCGCGATTTTCCGCAGGCTACCCGATTACTCCTTCCACCGAGGTCGTGGAACGGTTCGCTGCCCGCATCCCGACTGTCGGCGGCACCTTCATCCAAATGGAGGATGAACTGGCGGCTTCCATCGCCATTCAGGGCGCGGTGTGGGGCGGCGCCAAGGCGTTTACCGTCACCTCCGGGCCCGGATTCTCCCTCATGATGGAACACATCGGCTTTGCTGCCATGACCGAGACGCCGTGCGTGTTCGTCAATGTCCAGCGCGGCGGACCGTCTACCGGACTGCCAACCCTCCCCGCGCAGGCCGACATGATGCAGGCGCGTTGGGGGTCGCACGGCGACTACGGAATCATTGCGCTTTGCCCGAACTCGCCGCAGGAGTGTTTCGATCTCACCATCCGGGGCTTCAACCTGGCCGAGGAGTTTCGCGTCCCGGTCATGATGATGCTCGACGAATGCGTCGGCCACATGACCGAGAAGGTCATCATTCCTGAACCCGACCGGATTGAAATTACGCCCCGACGCTATACCAGACAGTCCGCCGATGAATTCCATGTCTTCTGCCCGGACGCCGATCAGGTGCCCGAGATGGTCAAGGCCGGCGACGGCTACCGGTTTCACATCACTGGCCTGACGCACGACGAGCGCGGCTATCCGAGCATGAATGTCGAAGTACAGAACCGGCTGCTGCACCGCTTGCAGGACAAACTGCAGCCGCTGGCGAATGGGCGGGCGCTGGCGGAAACCGAATATCTCGACGATGCCGAGGTGGTGGTGTTTTCGTACGGCATTACATCGCGCGTGTCGCAGCGCGCGCTGCAAGTGGCGCGGGAACGCGGCGTCCGCGCCGGTAAGTTCCGGCTGATTCAAGCATGGCCGTTCCCGACCGATCGCGTTCGCGATCTGGCGGGACGAATCAAAGCCTTCGTGGTCCCGGAGCTCAATCTCGGCCAGATGGTATACGAGGTGGAACGGGCCGCGGCCGGCAAAGCCAGGGTTATCCCGGTGCCGCATGCCGGCGGAGGCGTCCACAATCCGCAAGATATTTTGAACCGCATCGTGGAGGCATCCGCGTTATGACCGAAATCGAGACCGAGATGGAAGTTCCCGCGGATGCGCAGAACCCGGTAGAGCCGTTTCTGCGGATGGAGCGGATGCCGCACATCTGGTGTCCGGCCTGCGGCATCGGCACCACCGTCAATTGCTTCACGCGGGCCTTGCTCAATTCCAAGGCCAATCTCGACCAGGTGGCGATCGTCTCCGGTATCGGATGCACGGGTCGCGTCGCGGGCTATCTGCGCCTGGATTCGTTCCACACCACACACGGCCGCGCCATTCCGTTCGCGACCGGGCTTAAGCTGGCCAACCCCAAACTGCAGGTGGTGGTGTATTCCGGCGACGGCGACCTATTCGCGATCGGCGGGAACCATTTGATTCACGCGGCGCGGCGCAACATGGACCTCAAAGTGGTCTGCGTCAACAACATGATTTACGCGATGACCGGCGGCCAGACGGCCCCGACCACCCCCGGAACCGCCTTGACCTCGACCGCTCCTTACGGCGCCTTCGAACCGTCGTTCAACCTCGTCGCGCTGGCCGAAGCCGCCGGCGCCTCCTACGTAGCGCGCTGGACCACCTATCACGTCACGCAACTGGCGCGCTCAATGGGCGAGGTGCTCAAGAAAAAAGGCTTCTGTTTCATCGAGGTGCTTTCTCCCTGCCCCACGCTGTATCAGAGGCGCAACAAGATGGGCGATGGCCTCGAGACCATGAAGTACTACAAAGAGGCCAGCAAAATCCGCAACGGCGCGCCGACCAACGAATGCGGCCTGACGAAAT
This sequence comes from Bryobacteraceae bacterium, assembly GCA_035295805.1. GTDB lineage: Bacteria > Acidobacteriota > Terriglobia > Bryobacterales > Bryobacteraceae > PSRJ01. Next base: position 23,978 of record DATGII010000241.1, read on the forward strand.
CGGGCGAGATCATCGTGGGCAAATTCGTGGATCGTGACCGGCCCGATTATCTCGATCTGATGCGCGCGCAGCTTCAGCAGTCCCTGGGCAACCGTTACGTGGAACCGGAGGCCTTATGCAGTCTCTGACGGAAATTCGCATTGCCGGCTTCGGCGGCCAGGGAGTGATTCTGGCCGCGGCCGTGATTGGTAAAGCCGCGGCCTTGTTCCAGGGCGGATACGCCACCATGACGCAAAGCTTCGGACCCGAAGCGCGCGGCGGGTCGTCCAGCGCCCAGGTGATTCTCTCGAGCCAGCCCATCCTTTACCCGTATGTGACTCAGCCTGATGTTCTGGTGGTTTTGTCGCAAGAAGCGTACCGGCGGTTCTCGCCGGAACTGAAGCGCGGCGGAATCCTGATTACGGAGCAAGACCTCGTTCGCGTGGATCAGATTCCACCGGGCGCGCGCGTGTTTGGCGTTCCCGCCACCCGGCTGGCTGAAGAGTTAGGACGCAAAGTGGTTTTGAATATCGTGATGGTGGGTTTCTTCGGCGCCGTGACACGGCTGCTCGAGCCGGAAGCGCTGCGCCACGCCATTGCCGATTCCGTACCGGCTGCGCTTCAGAGGCTGAATCTCGAGGCCTTCGAGAAGGGGTACGGCCAAGGACTCACTTTCGTAAATCAACTATCCGGCAACGGCGCCGAGCTCTCGCTGACCACGCTCGAAGCGGAATCGTAACCGGCACGGAGCGCACTTGAAATCGGCATTTCCAGAGAGTTGATATCCAGGCCGGCGGTTTTTGCGCTTCTTACTCTATCATTTAACCTTCTTCTGAATTTCATCAATTGTATTGGATCATTATAAATAGTAGAATAAGGTCTGCTTATTATATAAGTATTTCTGTTCAGAGCGAGAGAGGCACCTTCGCTCCGGGCTGAATCTGGTTACCTTCCGAGCTGGTTCAATGCAATCTGTCGACATCGAGCGCGTGTGGTGGGGCTCGATTTCGTTCCAGGGGGTCTGATTATGGCGCGCCAAATGGAAAATGCCACCGGGGATTTCGGCCGTTCACGGCCCGGTACGGAAAAGCAGATCTACGTTCTGCGACTATATGTCCTTGGTTTCACGCCGGCCTCGACGCGCGCGATCACGAACCTGAACGCGCTCTGTGAAGCGCACCTGAACGGCCGGTTTGAGCTGGAAGTGATCGATATCCTTCAAAGGCCGGCGCTGGCCCGAGGCGAGCAGATCTTGCCCACCCCGACGCTGCTGAAATTGCTGCCCGTTCCAATGCAGCGATTTATTGGTGATTTGTCCGGCGTAGAAGGCAAGCTGTTTGGCCTCGATTTGCGCTCGCGCCGCGGCGAGCCGCGCCGGCAGGGATAAGAAGGCGAGCGACCAGTCCACCAAGAATCTCCCCGGCGATCGGTTCCCGCATTCAACCAATTTGCTCTTTACGCCGCGCCGCCGACCGCCATCCTCGGCGCCTCTAATGCCGCACCATGCCGCGCTGTCCAGTGCGCCCAGGCCATGCTCACCACGCGCATGACTTCGGTCCGATCAAACGGTTTCGCCAACACATCATAGGCCCCGAGGTTCAGCGCCTCCGCCCATAAGCGCTCATCGGCAGCCCGAGAAGTCACGACCAGGAATGGCGGCTGCGGAAGCCTCTCGATCAGATCGAGCAACTCCCGCCATGTCCCTGGCTGCAGGTCCCGCTCGCACAAGATCAGTGGAAAGCGGTGGGTGTGCAGCGCCCTCCAGGCCGACGTCAGGCTCCTGCTGGTTTGCAGTTTCCACAGCGAATCCGGACACATGCCCCAGGGAGAGCTGCCAAAAATCTCCTGTAATACGACGGGGTCCTCTTCCAGAGGATCGACGCAGAGAACCGGGATGGTTCTCATGCACGGAGTCCGAGTCGCGGGCGGTGTGTTCATGAAAAACTCCTGTCAGAGGTTCTTCCCGGCGCGGGGAAGAAAGGCGGAACGCTCTACGAAACATTCCACCGAGGCATTCCCACCCGTGCGCGCGTCCTGGCGCAAACCTCGCGCACAACTCAGCGGCAGGGCGGTAACTAATTCAAGAATATACGCTCCTTTATTCGTTTGTCAACGATACTATCGCAAGATAAGCATCTGTCTCTTTCTTGGGCCGCCAGCGAATCGCGCCGTCCGCGGTGGCGCCGCCGGAGCTGTCGTGTGATGATGAGAGCCATGTCTCCGCAGAACTATTCGAACCATACGCAGCGCGTGCCCGTGTTTGGCGTGGCGCTGCTGATTTCCCTGCTCACCACGATAGGCGCCATCGTGAACCTGGCATTGTCGTGGGGCGATCATGAGCGCCTCTACAGCGCCTCGCTGATTCTGGTATTGAGCGCCTGTTTAGTCGTTATCGGGAGTTGCACTCGCTCGTTTCCTCTGAAGGCGCAGGACCGGGCCATCCGCGCCGAGGAAAATCTGCGGTCTTACGTGCTCACTGGAAAACTATTGGACCCGCGATTGACGCCCAAGCAAATTGTGGCTCTCCGTTTTGCGTCGGATTTGGAATTTGCCGCGTTGGCGCAAGCCGCGTCTGAAAAGGCAATGACGCCGGATGAGATTAAACGGGCGATCAAGAATTGGCGCCCCGATACCTATCGCGTGTGATTGTGCGATCAGATTGCGTGCAGCCCGGCCGCCGCCATTCCCCATTTTGCCTCGGGAGTGGACATGATGGCGTTCCACACGGATGAACTACGCATGTTCTCGGTCATCAGCACCATGATTCCGAGATCGATACCGATCACGTCCGGACCATACCAGCCAGTCTGCGGCTGGAACGCATCGCGGAACCCGTAACGGCACCAGACGTGATCCCCGTATTGATCTTTCATGTTCTGCAGGACCGTGCCGCAGATTTGCGGCAGGAACGCGATCGATCCTCCGGCGGCGCAGGGCACCAGCGTGCCATCCGGCGGATGAGAAAAGGAACCGCGCGCGCGGTAGCCGTGAGGAGAATCGGAAGCGGTTACGCCCCACATGTCGGGCCCGTACCACGGGTATTCTTTTGCCGACGCCATGCAATACAGACGGTGAGCCTGCGTGGCGCGCTGCGAATTGTGAAAGTAGTCGGCATACTCATCCTGGCGATTGCGGAAATCGAACCACGCATGCGAATACTGATGAACAAACAGCGGCGCATTGGAATCGATGAAAAAGATGCCTTGGAAATCGCGCATCGGCCGCTTGAAGGCGCTCCAGCAGGAAGCCGGGATCGCATGTCTTGGCGATGACAGCGCCAGCAGATACATCGCCAGCAGCTCGCAGTACGCGTCCCAGCGGTACGGCAGGAAACCGCTTTCCGGCACCCAGCCGTGCGAGAGCAGTTCGCCCCCGTTGAGCATCCAGCGCCAGTCAGCCTGATCGAGCAGCATCGACGCCAGCTTTTCAATCCGCTGATCCTGCCAGTAGGCTTTCGAGTGCAACACGCCGCACAGCAGCCAGGCGGTATCGACTGACGAAGCCTCGCTCTTCCAGATCCGCTTTCCCGTGGAGGAATCGAGGAAATGGTAGTAAAAACCGTGCTCGTGTTCGGCGCCCTCGCACAGAAACTCCAACGTGCGGCGCACGCGGGCGCGGGCCATCTCGTGATCCAGGTAACCGCGCCGGTCCGCCACCGCCAGCGCGCTGAGTCCAAATCCCGTGGCCGCGATGCTGGAGGCTCCGGGCGCATACGGCTGTCCCGGGACGGCGCGGTCGCGCACCATTCCGGTCAGCGGGTCCGCCATCTCGAAGAAATAAAGGCAGCCGCGACGCTCGATTTCGTCGAGCAAATCGTCGGGAGCGCCCTGCTCGCGCGGCTCGTCCGCCAACGCGACGTCTACGCTAGTCATGGCCAAACCGCCGACCGCCAAGGTCTGGAGGAATTTCCTGCGGGTATCCCTGTGGTACAAATCGATACTATTCTAGCCTAAAACGGGGCGATTTCGTACTGAAATTTGGCCGACTATTTTCGATTATCTTTGCCGACGATGTGGGTGACGTCCTGGTTGTTCTCGTTGCAGATGTATTCCATGATTTCGGTGTCCGGCTGCAGCGGGAAGTGCCCATACAATGTAAAGGGTTTCGTGTAGGCGCCAGGATCATCAATGGTGACCTCGCCCTCGAGGTGTCCCATGTCGGTACGGCGGTACCGTTCGGTTATGTGAAGCTTGTCCGTGTGCGGGTGGGCGGCAAAATCAAACCAGAATTTATCGTTAAACCCGACCGTGTCGACCACCAGCGTGTCGCCCTCCCAGTGGCCGATCGAATCTCCATACCAGGTGGGATCCAGATCCGCGGGATGGCCTCGGCCATCCAGAAAGATCTGGCGGTAGGTATGAATATTGCCTTCGAACAAGAACACGATCAGCTTGGGCGTTTGCACGATTTTCCAGGGATACGGCGCCATCCGCGGCACGCCGGCCGGCAGGCAGTTCGCCTCGGGATCGTCCTTTGACATGCGCTTCTTGGTGACCTCGGCCGCCCAGGATTGCAGCGGCAGCGACTCGCCGGGTTTGAGCGCGCTCGAAATGTCGTAGATAAAATGGCGGTCGGGGTTCCAGACGCCGGAGAGATCGGGCTTCCCGTCGGCGGTCCGTGGCGCTGGCCCGGCCGGCGCCTGCCGGTTGTTGAGCACTCCTCCGCCTTGCAGCAGCGTCGGCGCTTCGGGCTGCGCCCCGGCCGGCATGCACAACACTGCGGAAACGATGGCTGTGGCGTAGGCGATTCGGGTCAACATGAGCACTATTGTTTCTTTGCGTTCTGCAATTCCATCGCCTTCCGGATGTGGTCGTTGTCCGGATTGTTTTCAATGCACTCGTACTCTTCCACTCGAACATCCACGGGCCGCCTCAGCACGTAACCCGTCACCCAAGGCTTTGTCATTGCACCCGGATCTTCCACGGTCGCCTGGTAGGAAAGAGTGTCGTCATCGTTCAAATGATAACGCTCCACAACGTGCAGTTTGTCGGTGTGGATGCTGCCCAGGCCTGCGAGCCACGTCTTATCATTGAACGCCGTCACATCGACCACCAGTGTGTCGCCTTCCCAGCGGCCGACCGAATCCCCCATCCAGGTGGGCGTCAGATCGTCCGGGTGTTCGAGCTTCTCATTAATCGGTATGCGGCGATAGGCGCGGAACGATTCATACAAGATGACCACTTCTTTGGGAGTCTGCACGATTTCCAGCGGCATGGGCATGCCGACGATGCGCGGCACACCCGGCAGAAGGCACTTGGAGGTGGGATCATCCAGCACCGTAAACGTCTTCTGCTTCTTGGCGGCCCACTCCTGGTATGGAATCGGCTGCCGGGCCGGAGGGCGGTACTTCGTCGGCGGCAGCGGATGCAGCGGCGGGGCGCCATCCTCTCCGGTAATGCTCACGCCGCCGGCCTGCCAGGTCCCGGTCAGGTCCGGTTTGCCATCCGCGGTGCGCGGAACCGGCTTGGCCGCCGGCGCGCTCTGTGCGAAAACAGAAGTTGAAAGCAGCGCCGTGGCGCCCAGCATCAGGATAGGACGAGCGGATCGGCTCCTCACGTCAGCCCTCAATTCCCGCGTGGACCGGCGAATTTCTTCGACCCGTCCGCGAACGTGAATTCGCGGCCCGCGCCGGTGTTGCTGCCATCCTTCGATTTGTAAGCCGTGGCCGTAATTTCGTCGCCAATCTTGAGCAGCTCGCGGCTGAAGCCGGTCCGTTTCA
>DATGII010000242.1:0-27340 GCA_035295805.1 Bryobacteraceae bacterium
TATGACGGGAGGGTTCGGTTACACGTTTACTTCGGAAAGAGGGAAGCCGCGTTTGTTCGCCGGATTCGATTATGCTTCCGGCGATCAGAATCCCGCTGATGGAAGGCGCGGCACCTTTGACGCAATGTACCCCACGGCTCATGATCGGTTTGGGATTGCCGACCAATTTGGCTGGCAGAATCTCGTTGCGTGGCGTGGCGGAGGGACGGTGACGCCACATCGGCGATGGTCACTGACGGCGCAGTACCTCGATTTGTGGCTGGCTGCGAACCGCGACGCCCTGTACAATTCATCGGGCGGAGTGATCGTGCGGGACGCCACCGGGAAATCGGGAAGTCATGTCGGCGAGGAGGCCGATGTTTACACCTGGTATGAGGTCAACCGGCAGGTGCACGTGGGAGCCGGCGTGGGGCATATATTCCCCGGCGGGTTCCTTGCAAAGTCCGGTAGGGGGGCTGCATATACGTATCCATATGTTGTTGTGGAAATGTTCGATGGAAAGCGTATTCGATAGCGGGCGGCGTGGGACAGACAGTTTAGTTTGTTCCCGCTGTAAACGCGAGGATACCTTGGCCGGTGGCGATGGCGACGAATTGCTTGTTGTCGAACATGAAGGTCATGGGAGAAGCCCGCTGCTGTTGGTTGGTGTGAAACTCCCAGAGGGGCCGGCCGGTGGCGGCGTCGGCCGCCATAAAGGAGCCGCTGTTCTCGCCGAAGAATACCAGGCCGCTCGCGGTCGAGAGCAGACCGGCCGAGGCGGTGGCGGGCGCGGGAGCCTGCGGAAGGTCCCAGGCGATTTCGCCGGTTTGGATGTTGATCGCGCGCACGGATTTTACGAAAGACTCTCCCGGGGCGGGGCGGGCGGTGCCGCCCATATAGCCTTTACCGGCTTCCCACTCGACATGGCGCTTGTTAAAGATGTTGCAGCGCTCGAGCGCCTGGAAGTAATAAAGGCCGGTGGCGGGGTTGAACGAAGTGGAATACCAGTTGGCGCCGCCCTGGAAACCAGGGCAGACGTAAACGCCGCCGCCGGGCTGCTCGGGGAGATCGTTTAAAATCGGCCGGCCTTTGGCATCGAGACCCGAGGCCCAGTTGAGCTTTTTCAGAAACTGTTTACCGAGGAGGAACTCGCCGGTGACGCGGTCCAGCACATAGAAGAAGCCGTTGCGGTTGGCTTGCAGCAAGAGCTTGCGGGGCTGGCCGTGCCAGGCGGTATCGACGAGAACGGGCGGTTCCTGGGCATCCCAATCATGAATGTCATGCGGGGTAAATTGAAAGTGCCACTTTAGCTTTCCGGTTTTGGCCTCCAGCGCGACGATGGAATCGGAATAGAGGTTATCGCCTTCGCGCTCGTCGCCATAAAAATCATCACCGGGATTTCCAACAGGCCAGTAAACGAGATCGAGCTGCGGATCGTACGTGCCGGTCATCCAGGTGGCGCCGGCGGGATGATCGATTCCCTTGCCTTTCCAGGTTTCCGACCCGGGCTCGCCGGGCTTGGGTACGGTCCAGAAACGCCAGGCTTCCTTGCCGGTGTTCTGATCATAGGCGGCGACAAAGCCGCGCGCGCCTTCATCGCCGCCGGCATGGCCGGTGATGACGAGACTGCCGGCGATCAAGGGAGCGGAGGTGCCGTTGTAGTTTACGTGCCAGTCGGCCATCTCGGTTTCCCAAAGCAGCTCTCCGTTGAAACGGTTGAGCGAAATGATATGGGCATTGTCAGTGAGTATGAAAATGCGGTCACCGGACCAGGCGACGCCGCGATTGAAGCCGATGGCGGCGTTCCCGGCCACTCCCTTGGTGCGGGCGCGCTGGTAATGCCAGAGCATGCGGCCGGTGCCGGCATCGAGCGCCCAGCACTCGTTGGCGCTGGAGACATACATGACGCCATCGACGACGAGCGGGGTGTTCTCAATCATGGCGGCGTTGGGAATGGGGAAGATCCATGCCGGGGCGAGGCGGGCGACATTGGTCTTGTCGATCTGGGTGAGCGTGCTATAGCGGTTTCCGCTGGGATCGCCGTGATAGGTCGGCCAGTCGGATTGCGAAGTGACTTCGCGGTAGCGGTCGCCGGCTTTGCGCAGCAGGTGAATTTTCTTATCGTCGCCGCGGAGCTGCAGCTCGGACATGCCTTCGTTGAGGATCTGGCCCGCGAGGGTCTGACCGCTGGTGGTCTGGACGGTCCTGCGGACGAGGGCAGGCGGCGCGCCGCGCGGGGTGGGCGAAGCGAGGGTGCGCAGGAACGCGATCAAGCCGGTCATTTCAGCCGCGGGCAAATCGAAGGCGGGCATGCCGCTGGCGGGGCGGCCCTGGCGCAGGAACGCCGCGAGTTCGGCATCGGTGCGCGCGGAGACCTGGGCCACGATTGACGGGCCGGATTCGCCGCCGGAGGCATTGCCACCGTGGCAACGGGCGCAGCGGGTTTCGTAAGCGCGACGGCCGGCGTCGGGGGGCTGGGCCGAGATGAGGGCAACAGTTGCCAAGCTGCACACCGAGAGGAGCAGGATTCGCATGTTAAGAACGATATCAGATTGGCGGGAATGATAGACTGAGCGGGAAAATTTATGACGCGATTGCTCGATGTTGTGAAGGGGGCCAAGATTTATGATCTGGCGCATACGTACTTCGTGGGAATGCCGCACTATCCGACGCACCCGCCGTTCCTGTTCGGCCTGACGCGCGCGCATGGGGAGTATCCGGGACCGGAGGGGCACAGCTCGTCGGCCGAGGGCATCGCATTGGGAGGGCACGTGGGGACGCACATCGACGCACTGTGCCATTTTTCGTATCGCGGAAAATTGTACGGCGGCGTAGAGGTGGCGCAGTCGTATGAGCGCGGGCACGCGGGGCTGACGGTGGATACAATTACGCCGATAGTGCGTCGGGCGGTGCTGCTAGACATCGCAGGACAGCAGGGCGTGCCGGCGCTGCCTGACGATTTCGAGGTGAAGCCGGAGCACCTGGCGGCGGCCGCGCGCGGGCTGGAGATTCAGCGCGGGGATGTGGTGCCGCTGCGGACCGGCTGGGCGCAGTATTTCGGGGAGCCGCCGCGGTTTCTGGCCGAAGGGCGGGGGCCGGGGCCGTCGCTCGAGGGAGCGCGGTGGCTGAGCGCACGCGGCGTGTTCGCGGCGGGCTCCGATACGCTGGGGTTCGAGAAGATTCCGGTGACGACGATGCCGGTGCACGTGCATCTGCTGGTGGAGAGCGGGATCCACATCATGGAGTGCCTGAACCTGGAGGAGATTGCAGCGGCGGGGGTGCGGGAGTTCTTGTTTGTGGCGGCGCCGCTGAAGATTCGCGGAGCGACGGGCGCGCCGCTGCGGCCGCTGGGGCTGGTGGGCTAATGCGGGCCAGCGGCGTTACGGTAAACGCCGCCGCCGAGGGTGCGCATCATCTTACCCCAGAGCGCTTGGCCTAATTCGCCGGCGTCAGTTTCGGTTACAGGGACAACTTCGAAATGAAGGCCGGCCATTTCGTCGGTAGTCGCGGGGCCATAGACGACGCGCTGAGGCGGATGGTTGGGATTGCGCGGATTGGCGTCGGAGTTGTCGTAGGTGAATGTCATTTCGAGGCGCGTGCCCGCGGGCAGACGAATGGGCGCGGGATAGCGGTATTCCTCCTGCCAATTAAAATTCCAGTCGGGGATGTGGAGCAGGGTGCGGTGAGCGCCGCCGGGGAGCACGGCATCGCCCCGCATATCCTTGCAAATGTAGTGAGCATGGGCGATGACGCCGATCACGTCGACGGGGACGGGAACCGTGAAGTGATCGGTTACGCGATAGGCGGCCTCGCCGGGCGGAATGTCGATGAGGTTGGAGCCGAGGCCGATATCGGTGAAATGACGGCGGGGCCGATCCAGAGTGAAATAGAGAGCGACGCGCGTGCGATCGGTCTCCGGCTTACCGGTGGGATGGTAATGGATTTGGAGGACGAGGTCGGCGCCGGCGTAGAGCGTTTCGGCCATGCCCGGAGGAGCCGGAACGGGCTGCTTGCCGGGAGTCCAGCCGCCCAGACCGCGCGCGGGCAGGAAACCGGGAGTGCCGAAGCACGGATAGCCGCTGCCGGTGTCGAGGCCGCGGGCCTGCCGCGTGATGTTTTGAAAGAGCAGCGCATGATGGACGACGGCGGCATTGCCGGGATGGATATCGATGGTTCTAACGTAATGGTCGGAAGGCGCGGCGAGCGGGATGACGAAGCATTGATACAGATCCGGGCCTTCGGCGGGAACGGTGAAGGGTGCGCGCATTTCGAGCTCGCGGTCGGGCGGGCCGAGCGGCCAGCCGGAGGTAAACGCGGGAGCCGCCGGTGTTTCGGCGGGATTGCCTGGGGGAGCTCCGGCAGCGGCCCAGCGCTGGAGAGTCGCGATTTCGGCCTGGCTCAGACGGCGCTCGTTTTGGAAATGGGGCGCGCTCGGAAGCCATGGCGGCATGTAGTGGTTCGCTGTGACCTGGACGACCAGTTGTGCGCGTTTGGCTACATCCTGATAAGTGACAAGCGGAAACGGGGCAACGGCGCCGGCGTGGTGACAACCGGTGCAGTGGCGGTAAAGAATCGGCGCGACATCATGAGAGAAGGTCGCCTCCGGGACGGCGGCCGGGAGGTCGGCCCCGAAAGCCGCGAGCAACGCTAAGCCGATCGCGAGGCTATTTCGCTGCCGGACCTTGTTCGACCGGATAACCATGATCGACCCAATCGGCGGCAAAGTTGGCGGGGAGGTCAAGCGCCTTCACGTTGGTGAAACCCATTTGTTTCAGGAGGGCCATAGCAGGACGGATGTTGGGACAGCGGTCAAATGGGCAGCAGCCGCAATAGATCACGATTTGCCGGCTGCGCGGGAGCTTTTCGACGGCGGCCTTGATCGCGTCAAGACCTTCGGGCTTGGCGGCGGGGCCGGCGTACAGGGAAGCAGGGATGTGCCGGCCGCGATACATGACCGGAAATCCGACGTGGATCAGCGTGGGTGTGGCGCCCTTCGCTTGGAGCTGCGCGACCAGGTTCTTGGGTTCGAGGGTCGGAAAATCGGCGGCAAGCGCGAGCGAGAGAAACGCGATCGTTAAGCCGATCGTCCGAATGCGCATGCCTTATGGTAAGCCATTGGCCCGTCACTTGCTAAACTAGTCTATTAAACAATCACGGGTCTTCGTGTCAGTCGTGTTATGAGGAATCGAAACCTTTATTTAGCGGGATTGGTGTGTGCGGTGTCGGCATGTGCGGCGGAAGCGCCCGACACCACGGCGGCAAAGGCGCAGGCTGCGCTGGCGCGGCTGCCGTTGCGGTTCGAGGCGAACCGGGGGCAATGGGGGCCCGACGTCCGGTATGCGGCGCGCGCAGCCGGCGGCGCGCTGTTGCTCACGGCGCATGGTCCGGCGATGACGGGCGCGGGCCGACGGGTGGACATCACGCTGCTGGGCGGCAGCGCGGCGCCGCGGATTGAAGGGCTCGATCCGATGGCGGCCCGCACGAACTACCTGGTCGGAAACAGGGATCACTGGCGGACCGGGATCGAGAACTTCACGCGTGTGGCATACCACGCGGTCTATCCGGGCATCGACATCGTCTATTACGGCAACAATCACCAGCTGGAATACGATTTCGTGCTGCAGCCGGGCGCGGAGCCGAATGCGATCCGGATGCGGTTTCGGGGGGCGGGGCGCGTAGAGCTCACTGCCGACGGGGACCTGGCGGTGGAGTCGGGCGGCGCCCGGTTCCTGCAGAAGCGGCCGGTGGTGTACCAGGAGGACGCGTTGACGGCGGCGCGGCGGCCGGTCGAGGGGCGCTACGAGTTGCTGGCGGGAGACGTGGTAGGTGTGCGCGTGAGCGCTTACGACCGTTCGCGGCCGCTGGTGATTGATCCGGTGGTGACGTATTCCGTGTTTGTCGGGGGCAGTTCGACCGACGTAGTGACGTCCGTGGCGACCGATTCGAAGGGATTCATATACGTTGGCGGATACACGCAAAACGGAGATTTGCTCGCGTACGGAAACGCGGTGCAGGGCAGCAACAACGGCGGAAGGGACGGCTTCATCGCCGTGCTGGATCCGAATTCCAGCGGCAGCGCCACCTGGGTTTATTTCACCTATCTGGGCGGCGCGCGCGACGACGCCGTCACGGCGATTACAGTGGACGCCAACGGCCTGATTTACGCGACCGGGACGACGACCTCGAGCGATTTTCCGCTGGCAGGCGCGAACGTCTCAGCGGCGCTATCGCTGAGCAGCACGTCGACTTCGTCGGTATTTCCGACCGATGCGTTCGTCGCGATCATCGGGTTAGGCGACGGATTGGAGTATTCGACATACTACGGCGGGGGTGGAAACGAAACGCCGAACGGAATCGGCCTGGATCAGAAGGGGCTGATTTACATTTTCGGCACGACCCAGTCGTCGAATCTGCCGGTGACCGGCGGCGCTTACCAGAGCGTGCTTTGGGGGCCGAGCGACACGTTTCTGGCGGTCATCGATCGCAATTCCTCAAATCTGGTATACGGGACGTATCTGGGAGGCGAGACAGCCGATGACGGCCGCGGACTGGCGGTGACGCCGCAAGGACTGGTTTATTTTGCGGCATCCACTTATTCGCAATATTTCCCATACACCGGACCTTCGTACCGGGCCACAACCCAAGGCGTGGAAAATCTGGTGATCGGAGTGATCGATCCGACGCAGCAGGGTTACGCCTCGCTGGTGTACTGCACGTATCTGGGCGGTTCGGTGATCGATGAAGTGCGGAGTCTCAGTCTGGATCAGAACGGCAAGCTGGTGCTCAGCGGGTGGACGCTTTCGCCGGATTTTCCGGTGACAGCAAACGCATTTCAGCCGGTGTTCGGCGGGGCGGGGAACGCTTTTGTGGCGCGCGTGAATCCGGCGGCTTTGCCCGACAAGTTTCTGGAATACTCAACGTTCGTGGGCGGCACCGGAGGCGACGTGGCGTATAACGCGATCACCGATCGGGCGGGAAATATCTATGTGACGGGCTACACCATGTCGACGGATTTTCCGGTGACGAAGGACGCGATTCAGGCACAATTCGGAAACGGCGCCGACACGTTTCTGGTGAAATTGAATCCGGGGGTTGCCGGCAAGGGGGCGTTGTTGTACGGGACCTTTCTGGGCGGCGTGGGGACGCACGTCGGGCAGGGCCTCGCGCTGACGCCAACCGGCAGCCTGTTCCTGGCGGGGTACACGACTCCGGACTGGCAGCTGACAGGGGCACAGAACATTTACAACGGCGGGGCCAGCGACGGGTTCGTCGCCGTGGTTAAGTAGAGCAGAACGGCGAAACCGGCCGAAATCCGCGATTTTCGCGCCTCCAAAAGTTATGGTACGGACCCCCTTAGGTACGCGCCGTACTTTCTCTGTTTTTCATCCCAGTACAGAATACCCACAGCAACAGAAGGCGGGTGGCACAACCCGGAAATCGGACGGAAGCTGACTATGGTAGACAATCGTCGAGAAGAGAGAATGCCGATTAACCGGCCCATCGAATTTACGCTGCAACGGGCCCCGAATAACTATTACGATGCGACGGCGGTAAATTACTGCGCCGGGGGCATCCAGCTGTCGACCGATCGAAATTTGTTGACCGGCGACCGGATCACCGTGTACTGGGGACAGCGAAGATTGGCGGGCAGCGTGGCGTATTGCCAGCGGCAGGGAAGCCAATTCGTGGTTGGAGTCAGGCTCGCGGCGCAGTGAGTGCGACAGTGAGCTGCGAAGAGCGAAGCCGGATGGCGCTGGAATACCAGGACGCCAGCGCCGCGTTCGAGCAGGCGCGGAGGAATTTGCAGGCGCACATTGGAGTGCTTTCGAAGCCGGAATACGTCGCCCTGAGCAACTCGGTGGATCGAGCGTGGGAAAGTTTGCAGAAGGTACATCTGGCGCTCGACGAACATATCCGCTGGCACTCCTGCGTGAACTGAGAGCGGGCAGCGCCCCTAGTCGCTCGAAGGGCGCAGACGGTCAATCAGGGGAGCGGTCATCAGGGTGGTGGCGAGGGCCATCAGCACCATCATGGAAAAGAGCGTCGGCGAGAGGATATGAAGGTCAAGGCCGACGTTCAGAATGACGAGTTCGACCAAGCCTCGCGTATTCACCAGAATGCCCACCGCGAACGAATCGCGCCAATTCATGCCGCTGGCCCGGACGAATGCGGCGCTCACCAAGAGTTTGCTGGCGACGGCAAGGAATACGATTGCGGCGCAGATGAACCAGAGGGTGGCCGTATTGACCAGGCCGACGCTGGTGCGAAGGCCCGTATAAGCAAAGAACAGCGGCAATAAAAGGGCCAGCGTGACGGATTCCAGGCGGTCTTTCAGTCCCTGTTCCAAGGCGCCTCCTTTCGGCATAATGACGCCGGTCAGAAACGCTCCGAATAAAGCGTGAACGGAGAGGGCTTCGGTGGTCCAGACGGAGGCCAGCAGCAGGATCATCACGGCCGTGAAGCGACCGAGGCCGGGCGTTTCACTGGCGTGCAGCAGGCGCCGGGCGACGGGACGTACAACGAAGAGCATCAGCACCAGGTAAACGGCCAGCGTCGTGAATCGGAGGGGCAGGCTGATCTCCTGCAATTCGGGGCGCGCGATTACGGTGACGATGGCGAGCAGACACCAGGCGCTGAGGTCATCGACGGCCGCGCACGAAATGGCGAACAGGCCGACTCGCGTGTGCATCATTTTGCGATCAGCGAGAATACGCGCCAGGACGGGGAAGGCGGTGATCGACATCGCGATGCCCAGGAACAGGACGAAGGGGAGTTTCGGTGCGCCATTGCCGAGAGTCGGATAGAGGGCGAGCGCGAGTACGCCGCCGCACAGGAGCGGGGCCAGAATGCTGGCCTGGCTCGCCAGGACGACCGAGTGCGCCGAGCGGCGGATGGAGGAAGGGCGGGCTTCGAGGCCGACCAGAAACATGAACAGGACCAAGCCCACCTGGCTGAGGGCATACAAAGGGCCGAGGCCATGGATGGGGAACAAGGAGTTCATGGCAGCCGGGGAGATATGGCCGAGGAAGGAGGGGCCGAGCAGCAGGCCTGCCGCCATTTCGCCGACGACTTCGGGCTGACGGACGAGACGGAATGCCTTGCCCACCAGGCGGGCGGTCAGCAGAATCAGCAGCATCTGAAGAAACAGCAGCTTGAGTTCAGGCATCGCCGCGTTCCTTACGGCGGTGGGCCGCCAGACGGCGCTGCCGCTCCTGCTCGCGATTCTTTACGCCGAAATCCCAATAGAGAAAGCGCAGCCCGGTGAGGATACAGGTGAAGGCGAGGAAGGTGGGGAGGACGAGCTCGTTGGTGTGGCGCATGTCGAGCCAGATGAGAGGCGGAGAAGCGAGGAAAAGCGCGACTGCGATGAGCTTGCGGCGGCGCGACCAGAATGAAGAGGAGTCTTCGGCGTGCTGGAAGTCGGGATGAACCACGACCAGCAGGGGCGGCCGAGCCAAGCCCTCCGAATCATAGATCTCGCAGCGGAGGCGGGGGAGAGCCAGCACTTTTTGCTCGCAGAATTTGACGGCGGCATCGATGAAATCGAACAGAAAGCAGGTGGTTTCCAGCGGATCGGAATAGGGCTTCCCGTTTGCATCGAGCGAAGTGGACGTCTCGCGATCTTTCAAAAAAACGGCGCACTGGGCGGGTGCGATAACGTCGGTCCAGTCGCGGGGGTCGCGATGCGGGTCAAACAGGCGGATTTCGCGGACAGTCGTCACGATTGGGCAGGACGGAGGCCTGCCCCCGGCTATTTCGGTTCGAGAGTGGAGAGCAGCGGGCCGGATTTTCCTCTGGGCCGCAGACTCGGCCCGGAGGGTTTGAATACGGTGGCCGGATCGGTGCCGACATCGAATAGCAGACCGACGAAGCAGTTGCTCATCTCGTCCCAGTTCTGCGGACCCCACCAGACCTGCTTGGAAGGATCGGGATTGAACTTGTTGTTGACCGAGTTATCGAAATGGGAGATGCCGATCAGGCGCGTGCCCTTGGGAAGCGGAATCGGCTTGGCGAAATTGTAGCCGAGCTGCCAATCGAAATCGAATTTGCCTTGAAACAACACGTCGGATTCGCCGGTCGGGTAAATGGCACGGAGCTCGAAATCCTTGCCGCGAAGGTGCATGTGGGGCTGAGCGTAAGCCAGGCGGACATTGTCAGCGCCCACGGTGACTTCGCTGACCACCTCGGCATTGCCATCATTGGGAGGAATCGAAAGGTTCAGCGCCGTGGGTCCGGCCGACAAGAAGTAGCGTGTTGCCGGCGGATTCTTGGCGAAGACCAAGCCGAGCTTGGATGTGTCGGTAGTGGCTTCGCCGATGGCGGTGTAATGAAGCTCGAAGACTAAATCGGAGCCCTTGGGGACGAACTTGGCCGCGCCATCAACGTCGAAGGTTTGCGCGCCCAAGCCGGGATTGAACTTGCCGAGGATGTCGTTGCCTTCGCTGATGCTGTTTCGGCCCATGCCGGCTTCATAGGCCATACCGGGAACGGCGTCTTCCATCCAGTGCGATCCGGGCGGACGCACCCACACCTTACCGTGGTGGAGAACTTTGGGATTGCCGGGGCGCATTTCGGCGGCCGAGACCCAGACGTCTGTGGGGAAGCTGCCTTTTACGAGCACATATTGATAATTGATGGTTCCCTTGGCGGGCAGCTGGAACGGCACCGGCATCTCGATGACCATGTCGGGCTTGATCTGCCAGCCGTCCTGGAATTTGAGCGGCGGCGGCGCGTCTTTGGCATCGCCTTCGGGGGCGCCGTTATCGACCCAGGAGACGAGCGTGTTGAGGTCGGCCGCGCTCAAGCGGCGGTCATTGGAGAATGCATGGGAGCCCTGCGGCTCAGCGAACCAGGGCGGCATCTTCTTGCTGAGGACGGCGGCCTTGATCGCCTTGGCCCAGGGGCGCGCTTCATTGTAGCTAAGCAAGGACATGGGCGCGACTTCGCCGGGACGATGGCACTCCTGGCAGTTCTTCTGCAGGATCGGCAGAACATCCTTGCTGAAGGTCGGGGAGCCGGAAGAAATGCTGTTGGGAGCGGCCGAAGCCGCGATAGCGATGAGACCGGCCAGCGAAAGTCGCAATGTGCCCACGCGAAAAGCCTCCTGGGCGGGAGTTGGCGCCCGCGAGTCAATACTACCGAAGGAACAAGTCAAATGCAATGGGATAAGGGAGTTAAGCGCACTTATCGGCGGCCGGCCGGCGCGTAAGAAGATAGACGAACGTAAGCGGCGGCGGCGCGCAGGCGGACGGGTTGTTTGGGGTCGGAGAGCAGCGGTTCCAAGGCGGCCCGCAAGACGGGATCGTTGCGGAGGGCGAGAGAATGAGCGGCAGCGGCGCGCACGGACCAATCCTTGTCTTTCAGGGCGTCCAGGAGGGCATCAACGACCGCCGGGTCTTTGTCATTGCCTAACAGCAAGGCCGCGTTGGCGCGGCCGGAAAATTTCGGATTGAGCAGGAGGGCCTGCATGGAGCCGACGCCTTCGCCCAATCCCGGAACCGGGGCAAATCCGACGCCTTGTATCAAGGCGTACAGCAGCAGCGTGCGCGGCGTGTGCAGCATGCGAAAGGCTTCGCGTTTCTCGCGCGTGATGAGCCCGGAAGAAGATTTGGATTCGCGTTCCAGCACAGCCAGGAGGGCCTGTTCGCCGGCGGGATCGTGGAGGGCCCAGAGCGCCTTGGCCGCGGCGAAGCTGACTTCGGGAACCTTGTCGTCCAGGGCGCGGTGCAGCGCGTCTTGCGCGCGCTTGTTCTTCACTTCGACCAGGCTCGTGATGGTGGCGATACGGACAGCGACATCTTTGTCGGCGAGCATCGATTCCAGCTCCGGCAGCAGGGGCCCGCGCGACACCGAGAGGCTCAGCGCTACGACGGCCTCTTTGCGTGTATCGGGATTCTTGTCGGCAAGGGCCTGCTGGAGAATGCGGAGACAGTCTTCGTTGGTGGCGGCCGCAGCGTGAAACAGCAGCAGGGGCGCAATGAGGAGGGTTTGGCGGATCATGATTTCTCAGGAAGTTCGGATGCGGGGGGAGTTCGCGCCTGGTTCGGTTTGTGTTTGCGGATGCGGCGCCACTCTTCCTCGAGAATGCCCCAAACCACCAGATCGACCCAGCGGTCATTCACCCATTCCGCCTGGCGGACCACGCCCTCGCGGGTGAAGCCGAGGCGCTCGGGGACGGCGCAACTGCGGAGGTTCGCGGTGCCGCAGCGAATTTCGGCGCGGTGAAGTCCGAGCTCATCGAATATGTAATCGAGCAGGGTTGCGCAACACCGGCTGATGATGCCTTTGCCTTGCTGCGCGGCATCGATCCAGTAGCCCACACTGCAATTGCGATTGGACCAATCGATGGGATGGCAGCCGACGGTGCCGCACAGCGACCCGTTCACCCAAATCCCGGTTTGAGGGCCGAGGTTGGAGTGGTATTGCTCGAGGACGCGAAGGAGGAACAGGCGCACATCTTCTGCGGAGCGCGTCTGGTCCACCCAGGGGAGCCATTGGCGGAGGCGGGCGCGGTTGCGGTCGGCGATGGCGTACAGGATTTTTGCTTCGGAGCTCTCGAGCAGCTTGATTTCGACTCCGGGGCCGACTTTCCGGCGGAACATCGGCAGGCTCACAATCCTTCGGGAGCGCGGGGGTTGCGCGATTTGGAGATCGAGGGAGTCTCGTGACTCTCGGGTTGCAGCGCGTGCGCCAGCAGCGCGGATTTGAGGAGCTCGAAGGCGGTTTGCGGGTCGTCGGCGTATTGGAACAGGTTGAGGTCTTCGGGCGAGATCATCCCATACTTGACCAGCGCGTCGAAATTGATGATCTCCTTCCAATAGGCCGAGCCGTACAAAAGGATGGAGATTTTCTTGGCCAGCTTCTGAGTTTGCGAAAGGGTGAGTAGCTCCATGAGCTCGTCCATCGTGCCATAGCCGCCCGGAAACACGACCAGCGCCTTGGACAGGTAGGCGAACCAGAATTTGCGCATGAAGAAGTAGTGGAACTCAAAGCTCAGCTCGGGAGTGATGTAGGGATTCGGCAGCTGCTCAAAGGGAAGCCCGATGTTGAGGCCGACGGTTTTGCCCTTGGCGTCATACGCGCCGCGATTGGCGGCTTCCATGATGCCGGGTCCGCCGCCGGTGCAGACCACGAAGCGGTAGGTGCTGTTGGTGAACTGGTCGGCCCATTGCGTAAGCATTTGGGCCAGCTCGCGGGCTTCGTGATAATAGCGGGCCAGGGGGCCCTCTTCGGAGAGGCGGGCGGAACCGAAGAAGACCACGGTATCGCGGACCTTTTCACGCCGAAAGTGAGCCAGCGGTTCCAGGTACTCGGCGAGTATGCGCAGCGCGCGGGCGTCCGGGCTGTTCAAAAACTTTTCGTTCAGATAGGCGATGGGGCGCCGGTTGTCGTTCTCAGGTGGCATTGGGCTTTGCATTCGAATCGAGCTCTTCCAATCTCTTTTTCAACTCTCGCACGGTCTTGAGCAGTTCGGGCAATTTGGGAAAGGCGCTGACGGCGCGCAGCCACTCATGGGCCGAGAACGCCGGGGAGCCGGAGACGCGGGCTCCGGCCGCGACGTCGCCCCCGAGGCCGCTTTGAGCATAGACGATCGCACCTTCGTGGACGGTGAGGTGGCCCGCGGAACCGGCCTGCCCGGCGAGCAGGACATTGCGCTCCAGGGTGGTGCTGCCGGCCAAGCCGGTCTGCGCGCAGATGATATTGTCTTCGCCGATTACGCAAGCATGGCCGACCTGCACCAAACTGTCGATCTTGGCGCCGCGCTTTACAAGTGTTTCTCCGACCGTGGCGCGGTCGACGCTGGTGAGGCTCTGGATTTCGACGTCATCTTCGATGATCGTGACACCGGACTGGACGATCTTGTAATGCGTGCCATCAGCGCGCTTGGCGAAACCGAAGCCGTCGCCGCCCACCACAACACCATTTTGTAGAATCACGCGGTGGCCGATGCGGCAGAATTCGCGTACCACCGCGTGGGAGTGTGCGAGAAAGTTATCTCCAATCTCGACACCTTCATACAGGACCACATGCGGGTGCAGTACGGCATCGCGCCCGAGGCGCACGCGCTCGCCGACGACGGCGAACGGACCAATCGAGCAGTTTTCGCCGATAACGGCACTGGCCGCCACAAAGGCCAGCGGATGAATGCCGGGCGCGGGCCGCGGCGGCTGGTAGAAGAGGTTCAGAGCCCGCGCGAAATCCAGGTAAGGGTTATCGGAGACCAGGCAAGTGAGGCCGGGAATCGGCTGCGTAACCAGGACGGCGCCGGCTTTGGTATGGCGAACTTTCGGCGCATATTTCGCATTCGCAAGAAAGGTAAGGTGCCGAGGGCCGGCGTGTTCCATGCCGGCGACGCCGGTAATCTCGAGTTCGCCGTCGCCTTCGAGGCGGCAGCCCAGCATGGATGCAATCTCGCGCAGTTTCATGCGTTCAGGAACGAAGTTCCAGCGTACCGCAGGAGCGGTGCTGTCGATTGAAATGAGCAGGCGGGAGGCTGTGGATACATTACGGATTTGTAATATTCACAGGCTAACTCTTGCGGAGAATCACGTCTTGTTCTACTGTAAGCCATACCTAGGCAACGGGACAGGATTCCGAGGATAAGGCGCGTTTCCGAGCAGGAGCGAACTGCGGAAGTTGGGAAACCGTTGCCTATTGTTAACGCACTCTGCATCGTGGTTGCGGAAAATTGTGCCTTGTTTTACTGTAAGGCCATATCATTGTTGCGTTAGCAACGCTGAGCTTTGGGGAGTTGATTCTGAGTTTAAGTTCGTCTTGGTAAATCAGCTCTTGTTGTGTTTCCGCCGGTGACAGCGCCGGCGGGCCACGGATACGGGAATACGCGGCAGCCAAATTGGTGCCGCGACCGGTAAAGAGGGAGCATCAGATGAAACGGAATGCGAATCTCCGGCTGCGGCTGATCGTGAGCTGCATGCTGGCAATCGGGTTTACTGCGGCGGCATACGGGCAGATCACGGGCGGATTGCGCGGGACGGTTTCGGATCCGACCGGCGCGGCGATTCCGAAAGCGAATGTGACGCTGACGAACCTCGATACCCAGCAAACCCGTACGCAAGGTGTGAATGCTAATGGCGAATTCACGTTCGAATTGCTGACGGTAGGCAATTATGTCGTGAAAGTGGAGGCCGCAGGATTTGCCGCCTCCACAACGCAAGCGGAAGTGAAGGCGGGCGAATATGCGTTCGTCAACTTCAAGCTCGAGATCGGCCAGGTAACGCAGACCGTGGAGGTCTCGACCGCCGTATCGCGGGTTGACACGGAAAATGCGCAACTGCAAACCGCTATCACGGGCCAGGCAGTGCAGGAATTACCGGTGGGCCGGGATCCGAATTTCTTTGCACTCATGGCGCCAGGCGTAGCACCGGTGCCTGGCGTTACAACGCAGGGCAGCACGAATCCGTTTCTCGGTTCGGGCAGTTTCAATGTGAACGGCGGACGCGGCCGCGGGAACAACATAACGGTGGATGGCATCACGGCGACGGATGTCAGCACGACGGGAGGCGGTGGTTCGCTGGGCGCGCTGAACTTTTCCTCTATCAAAGAGGTGAAAGTGATCACCAACAATTTCAGCGCGGAGTACGGACGGAACTCGAGCGGGCAGATCATGTACCTGACCAAGAGCGGAACGAATAGTGTGCACGGAGAAGCGTACGAATATCTGCAGAATGACAAGCTGAATGCCAGGCCGTTTTTCGACACCACGGGGAAGGCGAACATCGTCCGACAGAACCAATACGGATTTGAAGCTGGCGGGCCCGTGTATATTCCCAAGGTCTTGGATGGCCGCAACAAGTTTTTCTGGCACACGGACTATGAAGGGCTTAAGCAACGCGGTGCGGGCCAAACGATCATTGCTCATGTGCCGACACCGGCGCAACTTGCCAGCGTCACGGATCCGACCTCTTTGGCGCTCGTCAAGCAATACCAGGTTCCCACATCGCCGAACGGCATCCTGGGAGAGAGCGCGCCGGCTGTGCAAAATAACTGGACGTTTTCGACGCGTGGTGACGTGATTTTGAGCAGCAGGGACACCTTATGGGCACGTTACTCGGTCTCTAACACGGCACAAAGCAGAGCGGGTCTTACTTTCATTACAAGCAATTTGCCGTTTTTCGGGGCCTCCAGCACCAATCACCCGCGCGGGGCAACACTAGCCGAAACGCACGTGTTTGGTAGCAGTGCCGTGAACGAGTTTCGTTTTGGGTTCGGGCAGAGCAAGCCCAACTTTCCGATTCAAACTCCGTACCCGCTAGGACCACTGCTGACCTTTCAGGATGCGGGAGTAACCAACTTGGGTGAATGGAACGGGCTGCCCCAGGGACGCGAGCAAAGAACCTATCAATACACTGATAATTTCACGATCAATCACGGCTCGCACATTTTTAAGGCTGGTTTCGAATGGTACCACCTGGAGGCCGATTCAATTCAAGACTCGAGCGTCCGCCCTGTTATTCAATTCACAAATTTCGCGGCGTTCGCTGCAGGAACACCCAGCCAGTACAACCAAAATTTCGGCACCTCGTTCCGCCAGTACCGTATAAACAACGCATTCTGGTTCCTACAAGATGACTGGAAGGTGTCCCGTAGACTGACAGTCAACTTGGGTCTTCGGATGGAATACGCGGGAGGACCGACAGAAGCGGAAGGCAAAATCTCCAACCTGGATCTGACCAATCACTCAGCATTCGGTGCCGCCGGTTCCGGTCCCCTGGGCTTACTCGTTTCGGGTCAGCCCTCGTTCCACAGCAACTACAACCCGGCGCCCCGCTTCGGTTTTGCATACAAGCTGACCGACGACGGGAAGACGGTAGTTCGAGGTGGGTACGGAATTGCGTACGATTTCGTGTATCTCAACCCTATCACTAACCAGAGGTCATTGCCGCCGCTAATCTATTCGGGCGTCATAACTGGTGTCGGAAGTTTTGCGGGCGGTAACAGCTACGCGAACATTGTGGCGGGTACGTCCGATTTGCAAAATGCCTTAGCGGCGGCGGTTGGGCAACTCAACCCCACTTTTAGGAACTTTGGGACGATTAATCCTGCAGTCGACCAAAACCTGAACAACCCTCAAGTGCAGCAGTGGAGCCTGGGCGCAGAGCGAGAACTCCCTAGCAATATCGTCGTCAAGCTGACATACGTCGGCACAAAAGGAACATATCTCACGAGAGCTCACCCCATCAATCTGATTGCAGCTCCGCCCGCTCCGGCGACCAGTTTCGCGGACGAACAGGCGCGGCTCAGCCAATTCCAGGCAGCGGTCGGCGGTTTGAGCGGTAATACGACCACTCCCAGCAATCGCTATGATCCGCGGTATGCGGCGGTCAACTTGGAGGAGTCGTCGGCGAATTCTTCTTACAACGGACTCCAGTTGGAAGTACAGAAGCGTTTCTCGCGGAATTACCAGGTGAACTTCTCGTACGCGTGGGCTCATTCAATCGACGACAGCTCGGACGCGCTGACCGTGGTTGTGAACGACTCTTCGTTTCAACAGAATCCAAACGACAATCGAAACAACCGGGCTTCCAGCGGATTCGATCTGCGACAGACATTGAGTGTCGCCCACACATGGGAGATGCCGTTCTTCCGCAGCTCCACGAACCGGTGGCTTCGCGGCGCCTTGGGCGGCTGGTCCTTTTCGGGTATAAGTACGTACCGAACGGGCTTCCCGGTCACTATCGTTGCGGGCCCTTCGTTGGGAGGCCTGACGGACCCGATACAGCATTTGGGAATTGGGACCGCGATTGACCGTGCGAGTGTCGCGGGGCCGATTACAAACTTCAATCCGGTACCGACCGGGTCGGCTGGTCAACCAAACGGGACTTCACAAGTAAACGGGGTGAACGTAAGCACATACGCACAGAGTCTCGGACTATCCCAGCCGCTGATCGGCAATTTCGGAACCTTGGGCCGGAACGCGTTGCGTTATAACGGCCAGCTCAATTTCGATTGGAACATCTATAAGAACTTCCATTTCTCGGAGCGTGTCAATTTCCAGCTTCGTAGCGAGTTCTACAACGTCTTCAACCAGGTTGCCTTTTTGAACATGGGCAATTCGAACGCGCTGCCGCCGATTACGCTGCCGACATTCGGACAATATACGCAAGTGAGTCAGAACCCACGGACGATCCAGATGGCGGCTCGAGTGGTATTTTAGGCGCCTGTCACCCTCTGCAGATTTTCGGATAGAATCAGGCGGGCCTCGGCGGAGTTAATGCCGATGCCCGCCATTGTTTCTATCTGGCGGTCGAACATCGCCCGCTGCCGGCCGCGCGGGAAGAACGAAATCGATTCCGAACAGCTGCCGCTGGGAACCGACGCGGTTCAGGGCGGCGCGGAACCGTTTTTAATCCACTTCTTCAAATCGCCTCAAGTTGTTGCTATAGACCCTTCGGGTCACGCCCCGCCAGCCCTTGCGGAGAATCAAGTCTTGATTTACTGTATAAGACCATAGTCCTGTAGTCAGCCAAATCGGCGAGAACAGAGCTGCGCATCTTCGGGGAAGATTGTCTAATGCCGGTTTGCGGATGATGATACGGGTTCCGCTGCAAGGCGAAGCATCGGGATTGAAGAGGGTCTTGGGCTCGGATCCATGTCGATTAACCTCTGAAGTTTTGGCCGGGAGGGGTAGGCAGTATTCGTAGTCTTGACGAAAGGGGAAAGTTTATGAAAACAGCGTTTCGAGCCGGTCTGGGTGGCATACTCGCGCTCGGTTTCGCGGGGGCGATCTGGGGCCAAGGCCTTACGGGCAGCATCGTTGGAACTATTAGTGACCCGTCCAGCGGTGTTGTGCCGCGGGCCAAGATTTCGGTCAAGAACGTCAACACGAATGCGGAAACGGTGACCTTAACAGATTCGGACGGTGTGTATCGGGCAGTAGGGCTGGCGCCTGGAGCATACACCGTTACTGTCGAAGCGCAAGGTTTTCGCCAAATGACCACGTCGCCGCAGCTTGTAGGAGTGGCCACTCCGGTTCGTATCGACTTAACGCTGGAAGTTGGCGCGGTGACGGAAGTCGTCTCGGTCGAAACCAGGGTGACGCAGGTGAACTCGGAGGATGCACAACTCGGAAAGGTCTTGCGCAACGTTTCGGAGCTGCCGCTGCTGTCGGGGAATGGCGGCCGGAATCCTCTGGCCTTGGTCGGTACACAACCTGGTGTCACGCTCGAAGGGGTGTCACCCTCTCCGGTGGTGAGCACAAATGCAATCGGTCCGTTTTCGGTGAACGGTCAGCGTTCCCAGGCAAACAACTACATCCTGGACGGCGGCGATGCCAACGATCTGGCGATCAATGTGCCTGATGCCGTACAGCAGATTTCTCCCGATGCCTTGGAAGAGTTCCGCGTCGTCACCGGCGCGGCCAAAGCCGAGTACGGCCGCAATGCGGGCGCGACCATCGAACTGGTTACCAAATCCGGCGGCAACACGCTTCATGGCGGGGCGCAAGAGACCTTTCGCAATAAGGTTCTGAATGCGGTGCCGTTCTTCCAGAAGGTCACGCCTGGACCGGTCGACACGTTTACCACGGGTCTGCCCCGGAAACCGGACTGGAAATCGAATGACTTCGACGCCTACCTCGGGGGCCGGATCATCAAGGATAAAACCTTCTTCTTCGTTTCGTACCTTGGGTTCCGGCGCCGACAAGGAGTGGCGCGCTCGGGAACGGTATTCACCGATCAGGAACGCGCCGCCATCAACCAGTTTGGCGTGCCTGCGGCGAAAGCATTGCTGGCGATGGTGCCGGCGGCTTCCACCGGGAACACGTTATTCACATCTCCCTCGAATTCCTTCGATCGCGACCAGGGGATCGCCAAACTGGATCACCATTTCTCGGACAAAAACACGTTTTCCGGCATGATGTTCATCGAGGATTCAATTGCCCTTGACCCGTTCCCGTTTGGAGGAACCTCGGGCGTTCCGGGCTTCGGCACTCTGGGGGTCACCAATTACAAGAATGTGAACCTGCGGGATACGCACACGGTCAGCCCGACCGTATTGAACGAGGCGCGCTTTTCCGTGCACCGCCGGGAATCGGACAGCGTCCGCCCATTGAACACTACGCCCCTGGCGAGCCTTGGATTTACCGGCGTTATACCGGATGACCCGGCAGCACAAGGGCCGCCCTCGATCCGCATCAACGGCCTGAGTGAGTTCGGTAATACCATTCAAGGTCCGCAGGCCCGGTTTGATACGACGTGGCAGTGGGGCGACACGTTGAGCTGGGTGAAAGGCAAGCATGCCTGGAAATTCGGCGGCGATTTCAAAGCCTACGAGCAGAATCAATTATTCGAATTCATCAACAACGGCGTTTACACGTTCGATGGACTCGGGACCCAGTCGGGGCTGGTATCCCGAATTCCGGGAATCACCAATGACGCAGTCAACGATTTCGCACGCGGCTTCGTCACGGATTACGAACAGTCCAACGCCAACCGTCAAGGTTATCGCGACAGGTTCTTCAGCGCATTCGCTCAGGATGACTGGAAGGTGCGGCGCAACCTGACTCTGAACATCGGACTTCGTTGGGAGTATATCGCGCCCCTCACGGAACTACACAATCGGGTGGCCACTTTCCGCCCCGGTCAACAATCGACGATTTTTCCGGACGCGCCGGTCGGTTTGGTGTTCCCGGGCGACCAGGGAATCTCGAGTTCGACATACAAACACGACTTGAATAATTTCGCGCCGCGCTTCGGGTTTGCGTGGGATCCCACCGGCAAGGGCATGTGGAGCATCCGGGGCGGTTACGGACTGTTCTACGATACTCCGGTCAGCGAGCTTACACTGCAGTTCCTGGGCGTCCCGCCGTACGGCGTGCAAACGGACGAGACGACGGTTACGGACATTACGCAGCCGTACGCCACATCGCGGGACAACCCGGTCCCGCAGCCATTCCCATTCCACCCCGCGGCTCCCGGAGGACATTTCAACTTCGCGGGGGTTGCGCCGATCGGATTCACGATCATGGATCCGAATTTTGCGACCCCATATGCTCAAATGTACAACTTGCAGGTTCAGCGGCAACTGGGGACGGACTGGGCATTCGATCTCGGCTACGTCGGATCAAAGGGCACAAAGTTGATGAACCGAAGGGAGTTGGATTATGCTTTGGTGACTCCCGCCGCCACGACAGGCAATACCAATTCGCGGCGCCGGTTTAATCTCAATAACCCGCAGGATGCGGCGTTTGGCGGCGCGGTGTTCGGCGGTATTACGGATCAGCTGACCGACGCGAATTCGATTTACAACAGCCTTCAGGCAAGCGTATCGAAGCGCCTCAGCCGTGGCCTGTCTATGACTCACTCCTACACCTGGTCCCATTCCATCGACGAGGGCTCCGGGCTGCGCACCGGTACGGCGGCGGGTCAGGGTAATATCTACAACCGGGGATTCGATCGCGGCAGTTCCGAATTCGACGTTCGGCACCGGTACGTGGGCACCGCCGTGTACGAGCTTCCGTTCTGGAGCGGACGTAAGGACTTCGTGGGCCGTGTCTTCGGAGGCTGGGGAACTTCGGCGATTTTCACTGCCCAGACCGGCGTCCCGCTCAACATCGTCGAGTCGGCCGACCGCTGCCTCTGCGGCATGCCCACGAGCGCGCAGCACCCGGATTTTCTCGGAGGACAGATTGCTTTCTATGATCCGCGCAGCACGACCGCGGTTCCGGGTCGCCCCAATTCCTACTTCAACGGCACCGGTGGAGGAAGCGCGACCGGAGCCGGGAATCCCTATTTCCTGCGCGTTGGAACAGGTAACAGCGCCGCGCTGGGTGCCGGCCGCCTGGGAACGCTCGGACGAAATGTCTTCGACGGGCCGGGATACGCGAACTGGGATATTGACGCGTTCAAGCGGATCACCATTCGGGAAAATCAGAGGTTCGAGTTCCGCGCCCAGTTCATCAACGCTTTTAATCACACGCAATTCGATGCGATCGGCAGCAGCGGACTGAACAGCATTGGCTCACCGAACTTCGGGAAGATCAGCTCGACCCTGCCGCCACGGGTAATTCAATTGAGCGCGCGCTATACGTTTTAGCTGTCCCTCCGGCGGCTGATGGCCGTGACGGTTATTGGACGCCCGTTAGCCGCCGCAGGTTCTGGCCCAGAATCAGGCGGGCATCGGCGGAACTCACGCCGATGCCCGCCATTGTTTCTGTTTGGCCGTCGAAAATCGCGCGGTTCCAGCCGCGCGGGAAGAACGAAGAATCGGTGCCGAACAGGAGCCGGCGTGGCCCAATCATGTCCAAGGCGCGCCGGAACACCGTCTTCAGATCGAGCCCTTCGAATCGCATCCAACTATTGCTGCTGGAAGTGTCCAGGTAAACATTGGGGCACAGATCTGCCAGCATCAGCGCTTCCCGGAAATACCCGGCGCCGAAGTGCGGCACTACGAAATTCAGATTGGGATAGCGCAGCGCCACTCCATGAAGATCGATCGGATTGGAGTAGCGCATGTCGAATGGCGAAGGTAAACCGAGCTTCTTGCGCACGCCGACCGTCAGGAGTCCGCAGTGCACGAATACAAGCGAACCTTGTGCCGCGGCTTGCCGGAGTAGGGGCTCGACGCGGGCATCGTGCATGAAATAGCGATGCATGGCCGGGAAGAGGCACACCGCTTGCAAGCCGGCGAGCGAAGGAGGCTGGTTCGCCAGCGGATTGACCATGGCGTACGCGAGCAGGCGCCGGCTCCACATCGCCGAGGCGGCCGTTACGGACGATTCGTCCCCGGGCAGGCTGGCGATCATGGCGGCGCGCTCGACGCCGTGCTTCTCCAGCTCCGTGGTCCAGCGGGCGCCGAGTTCGACCGGATCGGCGGGCGGCAGCTCCCAGCCCAGCGCGGAAGCTACATCGGCGGGTGTCTTGTCGGTCTGCTCGGCCAGGGATTCGAAGAAGCGACGGGAGAAGAAATGAACATGCGCGTCCCAGACGGCGCACTCACCCCACGGTGTCTGCATCGGGTTTGTCGAAATGCGTCAGACCGGAAGCCAGCGCCAGTTGCGTCAGGCCGGCCACGTTGTTGACGCCGAGTTTCTTCATCATGGTTTTGCGATAGCTGCGCACGGTCTGCAGGCCCAGATCGAGCATCACCGCGATATCCTTGCTCGTCTTGCCTTCGGCAACCAGGCGCAGCACCTGTAGCTCGCGCGGCGAGAGCAGCTCGAGCGGGCTGCGGTCGTGCGTCTCGAGATCGCCGCGCTGAATGCGCGTCAGCAGACGGTCGGAAACTTGAGAACTCAGATAAGAGCCGCCGCGGGCGACGGTCCGGATGGCGTCCAGCAACTCCGTGGAGGAGGCTTTCTTGAGCACAAAGGCTCGCGCGCCGGAGCGAATCGCGCTCACCACCGAGTTCTCGTCGTCGTACATCGAGAGGATGATCACTTTGATGCCTGGCACATGCCGCACCAGCTCGGTTGTCGCTTCGATGCCGTTCATTCCGGGCAGGCCGATATCCATCAACACGATGTCGGGCGGGGACTTGCGGCAAAGCTGCACGGCATCGGCGCCGTTTTCGGCCTCGCCGACGACCTTGAATTCGGCGCCGCGCTCGAGGATGGTCCGGACTCCGTCGCGAACCAGTTTGTGATCATCCACCAAAATCACGTTGAAGGGCATAATCAGGTTCAGGCCGTGCCGGGCGCCTCTACACGCACCTTGGTGCCTCCCTCGCGATTCCTGGATATCGACAAGTCCAGGCCGGACTGCGCGGCATAATGCTCCATACTCAGCAGCCCGAGCCCGCGGCGCACACCTACCACATCTTCCGGGTCGAAGCCGCGGCCGTTATCGCGAATTTCGAGAATTGGGCCTTTACGTGTGGACTTTAACGCGATTTCAATGGCGGAGCAACCGGCATGCTGGACTGCGTTCTCCACGGCTTCCTGGGCAATGTGATAGAGTCCGGTAGCGGTTTTCGGCTCGATCTTGAGAGTCGGGTCGGCGATCAGGCGGACCGTGCCGGCAAAACGCGAACGGATGCGGCTCACGAGCCGGTCCAGCGCGGGCCGCAGACCGGCGCGCTCGACGATGGAAGGATTCAGCTCGTAGCTGTAATCACGAACCTCTTCCATAATGCCTTCGAGCACCTTCTGGATTTCTGTCAGGCGAGCGGAGGATTCAGGGGCTGTCCCTTCCAGATCCATGCGGACCAGATCGAGCTGCAGCCCCAGAGCGGTCATGTTCTGACCGACGCTGTCATGCAGGAACTGGGACGCCATTTTGCGCTCGAACTCCTGCGCTTTGAGAGCGCTCAGGACTGTCTGCCGGAGCTCCTGCTCGGCGGTACCCCAAGGCGTGACCTCGCGCGCGAGGGCGCCGGCATACTGGATGCGTTCGTCCCGCCGGATCGGGAACAGGCTGATGTTCCAGGTCGAGCCGCCGCGCCGCTCGCGAAACAGGCAGGTTTCACCGGCCAGTGCGCGGCCGAGCCGGTCAACCCACGCAGCGGCCTGCTGTTTGTTGAAGAGGCGGTCGAGGGAGTGGCCTTTCACATCGGTTGCGGCTTTGCCGAAGAAGGAAGCCGCGTCTCCATGCACGGCGTGAAGTACACCCTGAGAGTCGACGATCCAATAGCAGGCAGGGCTCTGCTGGAGAAACGCCTCCCACAACCAGGATTCGGGGGCCATGAGATGGTTTAGCGGCGCTTGCGCGCGACAACCTTTCGCGCAGCGGCGACGATATCACGGGAGAGCAGACCGTATTTATCGAGCAGCTCGGCGGGAGTTCCCGATTCGGCGTAGGTGTCCTGGATGCCGACGAATTCCATGGCGCAAGGCTGGGTTGCGGCGACCACCTGCGCTACCCGAACTCCCATCCCGCCATCCACCAGGTGCTCTTCGGCGGTGACGATGGCGCCGGTTTCGACCGCGGCGCGGCGGATGGCTTCGCGATCGAGCGGCTTGACTGTGTGCAGATCGAGAACCCGCGCCGAGATCCCCTCGGCGTCGAGCGTCTCGGACGCGCGAATGGCTTCCGCGACGAGCAAACCATTCGCGATGATGGTGACGTCGGAGCCTTCCACCAATTCGACGGCCTTGCCGATTTCAAATTTTTGATCACCGTTATAGATGATGGGCGCTTTGGGCCGGCCGGTGCGGATAAAGACCGGACCGGCGTGCGCCGCCGCTGCATGGACCAGGGCCTTGGTGGATGCCTCGTCGGCGGGCGACAGGACTACAAAGCCGGGCAGGGAACAAGCCAGCGCCGTCTCTTCCACGCTCATTTGCGAGGGGCCGTCCTCGCCGATGGAGATGCCGCTGTGCGTGCCCACGATTTTTACATTGAGGCGGGGGTAGGCCACGCAGACGCGCAGCTGTTCGAACCCTTTGTTAATCACGAACGCGGAGAAGCTGGAAGCGAACGGAATCTTGCCGGCATAGGCCATCCCTGCGGCCTGCGCCACCATGTTGGCCTCGGCGATGCCGTAGGAGAAGAATCGGTCGGGGAACTCCTTTTGGAAGTAGACGGTCATCGTGGATTTGGCGAGGTCGGCGTCGCAAACCACGACGTCCTTGTTCGCGCGGCCGAGTTCCACGAGCGCGCGGCCGAAGGCTTCGCGGGTTGCCGGACCGGGTTCCAATTGGAACTTTGTCTTTGCGGGCACGGTTACTGCAACTCCTGGAGAGCCAGTTTCATTTCGTCCGGCGTCGGCGCGGTTCCATGAAACTTCGGATTGTTTTCCATGAACGAGACCCCCTTGCCTTTCACGGTACGGGCAACAATGCAGGTGGGCCGGCCCTTGACGGCCTGAGCTTGTTCCAGAGCCTTTCGGATGGCGGCAAAATCATGGCCGTCGATTTCCAGGGTGTTCCAGCCGTAGGCGCGCCATTTGTCGGCGACCGGCGCAATCTCCATGATGTCTTTGACGAATCCGTCGAGCTGGATTCCGTTGTAATCCACGATCGCCACCACGTTGTCGATCTTGTGGAAGGCCC
This sequence comes from Bryobacteraceae bacterium, assembly GCA_035295805.1. Lineage (GTDB taxonomy): Bacteria > Acidobacteriota > Terriglobia > Bryobacterales > Bryobacteraceae > PSRJ01. The sequence goes on from DATGII010000242.1 coordinate 25,928, forward strand.
CCGACATGGCGGACTCCCAGACTTGCCCTTCCTGAATTTCGCCGTCACCGAGCATGACATAGGTGCGGCACGGCCGCCCGTCGAGCCGATCCGCCAAGCCCATGCCCAAGGCCAAAGACAAACCCTCGCCGAGGGAACCGGTGGATGCCTCCAGTTCGGGGAGAAAACGAACGTCGGGATGGCCCTGGTAAATCGAGCCCAGCTTGCGCAGCGTATTGAGCTTGTCCTTGGGCGTGAAGCCGGCCTCGGCCATCACGGAATAAAGCACCGGGCAAGCATGGCCTTTCGAGAGGATGAACCGGTCGCGATCGGCCCATTTGGGGTTCTTGGGGTCGATGCGCATGAAATCGAAATAGAGCTGGACGACGATTTCGACCGCCGAGAGCGAACCTCCCGGGTGGCCCGAGCCCGCCGTGCCGATCATTTCGATGATGTCGCGCCGGACTCCCTTGGCAATCGCTTGCAGTTCCGCGAGGGATTTGGGCATTGAGATTGATTCATCTTACCGCGCAGCAGGGCGGAGGTGGATCTGAATGCCGGAAACTTCGGGCGCGGTCAGGTCGACGTGGACCTTGCCCGACTTGCCGGCGCCGAACGCCGTTAAATCGTAAGAGCCGGCGGCGAGATGCTCGAAGCGAAACCAGCCCTGGCGATCGGTTGTGGTTACGCATAGCGGGCCCATGTATCCGCTCGCTGAGTGGAGGGCCACCGTAATCCCATCGGACGAGGCTCCGCTCACACGGCCGGCGGCGCGGTGCGATTCCACCTCCAGAAGAAGAAAATCGGTAAACGGGCGGATCTCTCCGGCACGCACCTCCACGGGCTGTGCTTTTGCGAACTCGACGGTATCGTAGAAGTACGCCGGGAACACGGTGGCGAAGTCCATTTCGCCTGGTGGCGGCAGGACGGCGAGAACATAGCGCCCGGCCGGTAGCGCGAGGCGGTACATGCCGGCATCGTCGACGGTGGCTTGGGCTCCGGCGACGATCTGCTCGGTGCCGCCGACCGTTTTGCGGGTCATCGTCGCCACGCGCGCCGACCGGACCGGCCGGTGATAGACGTCAAAAACTCTGCCGGTGATCGTGGCGGGTTGCGCCGCAGCCGCCAGCGCCAGCAGTGCGCAAGCCGGCAGGCGCCACATGGCTAGCTCAGCAGCCGCGCGGCGGGCTTGGCGAAGTAAGTCAGGATGATGCCCGCGCCGGCGCGAGTGATGGAGGTCAGTGTCTCCATCATGGCACGTTCGCAATCAATCCAGCCGTTGCGGGCGGCGGCCATAATCATCGAAAACTCTCCGCTCACCTGGTAGGCTCCGATCGGGACGTCGAAGCGGTCGCGCGCCTGGCGGATCAGGTCCAGGTAAGCCAGAGCCGGCTTGACCATAATCATGTCGGCGCCTTCTTCGAGATCCAGCTC
>DATGII010000243.1:0-16959 GCA_035295805.1 Bryobacteraceae bacterium
CGCCTTCACCGTCCGCACGATGTCCGAACTGGTGACGTTCCGGTCCGCGCTACTCCGCGAATTCTTCGAACAGCCCGCGGCGAAAACTCCGGCCAACGCCAGAACAAGTATCCATTTCATGCACGCCTCCTCGGGTTACCAAAGAGGCTTGAGCACTTTCCGTACCGCGGCGTCATGCGTCGCCGTACGGAACCGTACGCGTGGGGTACGGTACGGCGGAATGCCTTCCTGCTAAAGCAGCTGACAGGCTTCCTCGAAATCGAGCCGTGCGCCTCTGGGGAAGAGCTGGGCGGAATCGCCGTGGCCCAGATTGCAGAGAAAATTCGATTTCACACTGCCGTCTGGAAAAAATTCCCGGTCCACCTGCTCGTTTTCAAATCCCGACATCGGCCCGCAATCGAGCCCGACCGCGCGCGCCGCCATGATGAAATACCCGCCCTGCAGCGTGCCGTTGCGAAACGCCGCAATCTGCGCGGCCTGCGGCGCAGCGGCAAACCGCTCCCGCATGCCGGGATTGTGCGGGAACAGCTTTGGTAGCTTGTCGTAAAACTTCAAATCGTACGCCACAATCGCCGTCACCGGAGCGGCCATCGTCTGCTCCACGTTGCCGGCCGCGAGCGCAGCCCGCAGCCGCTGTTTGGATTCCGGCGTCCGCAGGAACACCAGTCGCGCCGGACAGGTGTTGGCGCTGGTCGGCCCCCATTTCATGAGGTCGTACAGCGCCCGCAGTTGATCGTCACTCACCGGCTCCGGACGCCAGCCATGATACGTGCGCGCTTTGCGAAAGAGTTGGTCGAGAGCATCGTCAGAAAGTGGGTTCATGGTATCCCCTCCATCTTAATCGGGGATACCTCGAGAACCGGATACCGCTGACTACGGGTCCAGCCCCCATTCGGAGCCTTCCCTCTCGATGAGGTTGCTCCCGCGCGCGGGCCGGTGTGCCCTCAACTGGCGCAAAGCGCCTCTTCTCGGACCAATCCTGCGTATGCCGCATGATGCGCGCTCTGTTCGCGATGCCACAGACCGCGCGTGCGGAAATGGTGTTTCAGAATTCGCGCCGTGGCCCGCGTGCCTTGCGATTCCGCGATTTTTGCTTCAACGACCAGTTGCAAAGCCACGCGATTATTCAGGAGCACCGGCCACGCGATCGAGATCTCCACCAGCGTTCCTGCTTCGATGGGCCGATCCGCCGTGAAAATGACCTCCTGGCTGCTCATCCACCGGGTCTGACCTGTGCCGACGCCCGGCGTTCGTGCGCGGATCTTGTACTTCATCTCCAGTTCGACTGGATATTGGTTGCTGCCTCCGGGTACAAACCTTGGTTCCACATCTCCTCCGATGGCCCGCTTGGCGGGTCCACGGGGGATAGTGAGGCGGATGCGGCGCCCGTTTCAGAAAATTCCTAATCGGCAGCCCCGGTGTACACCTGAAAAGGCGCCCAGTAATATGGTTTGGCATAGGAGCCTCCCGCATGAATCAGGGCGAGCTTGGCGCTTCGCAACGCGTCAGCCGGGCCGGCCCCCCGGGCCAGTTCTGCATATAGCGACGTCATCAGCTGCGCCGTCGAGCGGTCATCCACATCCCACAGGCCCGCGATCACGTTCCGCGCTCCGGCCCGCAGGAAGGCCCACGCGAACCCGACCAGGCCTTCGCCCGCGTAGGTCTTCGCTCCCGCACTGCGGCACGCGGAAATCGTGACCAGTTCCGCGGAAAGCGGAACCGCCATCACGTCTCGGGCGAAAAGCTTGCAACGGTCCGGCGGCCCGGATAGGATGACCGCTGAATCGAGCGGGCTCTGGGTGTTGGCCGTCGCATGCGCCGCGAAATGGAGGTACCCGAAATTCCCCGGCTCGGCTTTCGCGTAGGAATCCGGCCGCGCGTCGGCGCCGCGCAGCGTCTTCATCCCGGACACGCCCATGCTCTGCTCCACCGAACTGATTTCCCGCGATGCATACTCCAGCTTCGGATATTCCGGCAGCGCGGAAACCGGATCGCCCATCACCAGCACGCTTTTTCTCGCGGCCGGCCGGTGGGCGCCCTCGGCCTCAATCAGGTAGTCCAGTGATGGCGCAATCTCCACGTTCGCCTGTTCGATCCAGAAGCGGGCTTTCTCGCCCCGGGCCGGAAGGCTTTCGAAGTTGAGCGTGTATAGATCCTGGTCCGGGACCACAATCACCCGGCAGCCGTTGCACAAGTCTTTCTCGGCGGGCGACAGCAGGGCGTCATACAGTTTCCGGCCCGTGTCGGCGGCCGCTTGCAGCGGGTCGCGCTCACCGAGCACCACATTACGATAGTTCTCGATCAGTTCGCGAATCGATTTCTTCGGTGGCAGGCGATAATTGCTGATCCGCTGCGGTGTGATGACCCAGAGATACGACTGCGTTTCGTCGAGCCAGTATTCCAGCAAAAGCGCATTCGCCTGCCGCGCCAGCCTGCGGTAGGCTTCCGCCGGGTGTGATCGCATCGCGAGCGGCCGCCCGCTCCGTTGCGCCAGCACTTGCGTCCGGCTGGAATCGGCGATTTCAAGCGCTCGCTCCGCCTGATGATCCCTCATCAGAAAATCGACATACAGCCGGTAAAAGTCCATCAGGCTCGCGAGATACCCGAATTTGTAATCATCTTTGATCAGGCCCGAATTCAGCCGGCCGATGGACGAGACTGCAGTCTGGAATTCCTCTTCCGCCCGCTTCGGTTGCGAATGACTTTCATAAAGCCGCGCCAGTTCCATTTGCGCTATCAAGGTGTACCGCGGGTCTCGGGCCGGCTTCATCATCGCCTCGCGAAATAAACGCTCGGCCTCGCGGAATTGCCCGCGGCCGGCTGCGATTCGTCCCGCCGTGGAAAGCTCGTACGCGTCAAAGGGTTTGGCCTGAATCTGCCGCGATAGCTTCAGAGCCTCATTGTTGTAGCGCTCGGCGGTGTCCCAATCGCCCATTTCCGCCGTGAGCGCCGCCAGGCTGCTGGCCCAACGCCTTGTCCAGTCGTCATTCTGTACTTTGTGGGCAATTTCCAGAGCGCGCCGGTAGGACTCGGCGGCTCCGCCATACTTGCGTTCATCCCAAAGCAGCGTGCCCGTATTTCCGATTAGGATCTGCTCGTCAAAGAGGTCGCCCGTTTTGGCAAAACCCTCACGCGCGCTCTCGTAATAGGCCTGGGCGCGATCGTAATCGCCGAGGCGATGGTAACAGAAACCCAAATTGATCGCATCCCGAGCCATCGATCGGCGCGCGCCAAATCCGGTGTGGAGCATCCGTGCTCGCTCAAACCACACAATGGCTTCGTCATATTTGGATGCATTCATCAGCGTGATTCCCAGCCACCCGGTCGCCGCTGCCTCCAAATACGTGTCATGCAGATCGGATGCTGAGTGGATGACGCGGCGCAGCGCGGCATCGGCGGCCTCAAAACGTCCCTGCGCGACCATCAGATTGGCCTGGCGAAGCTCCACTTCGGCGGCAACGGAGCGGGCGTTCGATTCTTGAGCCGCCTCGGCCGCGCGGGCGAGAAGGCTTTCGGCTTCCGAATAGTGCGCCAGAAAATATGCCGTCGTGCCTCGGAGTAGAAGAACTCGCGCTTTGTATTCTGTCCAGCCCGGCCCTTCGGGAGGATCTTGGCGGAGCACGGCTGCCGCTTCCGGCGCTTGCCTCTCCGCCAGCAGCGTCTCTGCCTTCAGTAGTCGAAACCGCCAGCGCACTCGCTCATCCGGATGCCTGCCGGACTGCCGAAGTACATCCTCGATCCGGGCCAGCGCCGGCTTGTACTGCTCGGATTGAAGCAGCCTCTGCGCCTGCCGGTATTCCGCGTCAAACGAACCGGTGGTGCCCCCGCATCCCGCGGCCATCAACAACGTAACTGCGAGTGGCCCTCGCATTCATCAGTACGGAGCTCCGTTCCCGCAGCCGGTGCCGACGTCGAGGATTCCGTCGACGGGTGAGCCAAGGTCGACGCGGAGCATCGTGATGTGGCGCTCGCGCTTGCTTACGCTAACCTCCGCGAGGTGGATCGTTCCAAACCCGTCAATATGGATGATGTGGCCGTGGCACGGAAATTCCTCGCGTTCGAAATCCAGCTTACGCACCAGGGACATCGTCGTGACACCGTCAAAGTGGGGCAAATCCGAGCCGTTCTCCGGCGCCTGCTGAAACCAGCGGCGGACTCGCTCCGGCGTCTCCTTGATCCGGTCTTTGAGCGTGATCGATTCGAACAGGTCGCGAAATTCGCCTCGCTCTTTGTAAGACTTCACGATATTGCTGTGCTGGTGCAGCCGGTCGAACGCATCCACGGCTAAGTGGACCTTCACCGGAACGCCCGCGATTCGCAAATTGTGAAAGTACGATCCCGTGAACTTAAAACAGGGCTCATCGTCAGGGTCGTCTCCGCAATACGATACTAGCCGCAACTCGATCCGGTCCGCCGTCACCATCCCCATAATGTCCAGGTCTTCGATCGTGGCGCGAACCAGCGTTTTATGAAGCGGCTTACCCTTTGGATCTTGCCCGTGCGTCCCCGTCACTTCGGTCTGCGCGTGAGCAAACCCGAGAATGTCGCGATATCGGAAGTTGGAGGACTGCGCCGAGCCGTGGCCCCCAATTTCAGGCAGCGCCGATGCCGCCTGAATATCAATGAATTCGTGGAATGGATGGTTAATGCGGCCGCCCGCACCGATGGCATGTCCGTGGAAGCGGAATCGTCTCGGCAACCCTGCACCTCGCTACTGCAGCTGAAATTTGAACTGAGAAGTAGCTACTTTATCACGCTGCTGTCCGTCGCCATCCACGCCGTACACAGTGAACTGGTAGTTTCCCGGCGCCAGGCTCCGGACCGGCACAAGCACTGAAATTGACTGGCCGTCCCGCGGTGCCGGCGTCGTCACCCGGAACACCGTGCCCGCCCCTAAACTCACAATCGATGCGTATCGGGGATAGCGCGCGTCGGGAGGAAGGTCCGCCAGAAGCGCCATCCACATCGTTCCCGCCGGTACCCGGATGACCCTCTGCTCTCCTCGCGAAGCCCCCGCCAGTTGGAACGTAGGCAGGTCGCGCGGGCTCTCCAGCGCCGTGCGCATCCCGGGAATGACGATTACATTCTGATATAGAGCGATCGCCGCGAAGGCCAGCGCCGCTGCTGCCGGCATCCAACCCCACGACCAGCCCGGCTTCGCCCGGCCGATCGATTTTTGCGGCCCGGCCGAGATGCGTCCCTGAATTGGTCTGGCGGCCTCGGTCCGGAGCACTTCTCGCGCATTCGCGATGAACTCCCCTCCGGCTTCCACCGCTTCGGCGCAATCGCCGCATTCGAAAAAGTGACGCTCGAAATCCGCGGCTTCCTCGGCCGGCAACTCCCCGAGCACGTACCGCTCCGCGGCGTGAGCCCGGGTCGCTTGCGTATGATCCATTGCTTACAGCCTCATACCTTCAGTGAATCCCCCGTGATTCCCGTTTCATCGGGAAGCCCCATGCGCCGTCTGCCGCCCCTCCAACCGCAGCCACGCGGTCTTCATCCGCACACGCGCCCGGTACAGCAGCACGCGCAAATAACCGCGGTCCACGCCCAGCTCCGCGCAAACCGCGTCTTTGTCCTCCTCCTCCAGGAACACCCGGCGCAACAATTCCCGGTCTTTCTCAGGTAAATCCCGGAGTATGCGCTGCACGACCCTTTTCCGCTCTTCGGTGACCACCTGACCTTCCGGACTCGGGGCCCTGTCCACGGGCTCGGGCGCATCCTCGCTGAGCTGCGGATGGCGCGTGGACGATCGCAGGAACTCCAGAGCGATGTTGTGAGACACCTTATGCACAAATCCCGGCAAGCTCGCCGGGTTGTCAAGGGTTTTCCCTGATCGGAAGTAGTTGAACACGCGCAGAAACGTTTCCTGGCTGGCATCTTGCGCCAGCTCCGGCGACCGCAACTGGATTTGCAGCTTGACGCGGACCGATCGGGAAAAATGCGCAACCAGATGCTGTTCGACGTCCTCGTTCCGGTCTGCCAGGGCTTGCAGATATGCTCCGTCGAACAGTACATCGGCCATACTTCTCAGCACGACTATACCAAAGGTCCGGTAAGGCCGGGAGAATTCCCGCGCAGACGTTCGCGGTCCCTTACTTCTGCAAAACGAAGTTTCCGACGAACATGGCGTCGATTCCCGAAGAGTAAAAGCTCCGCACCGCGTCGCGCGGCGTGCACACCAGCGGCTCGCCAAACAAATTGAATGACGTGTTGTAAAGCACCGGCAGCCCCGTGGTTTTGCCGGCCGCGTGAAGCAGCCGCCAGTAGAGCGGATTCTCGTCTCGTTCGACCGTGTGCACGCGGACGAGTTCGCCCGCCAGTACCGCCGCGGCAAACCGCTCCCGGTGCTCCGGTTTCACCCGGCCTACCGTCGAAAGGTATCGTGCATTCGGGCCTACGTCGAAATATTCGTTGGCGAGTTCGGCCGGCACCGACGCCGCGAACTTGCGAAATGGCTCGCGGTGCTTGATGAAGACGTTGAGATTTTCGGTGGAGTACGAATCGAGGGGCGATGCCAAAATACTGCGATTGCCTAACGCCCGCGGGCCGAACTCCATCCGCCCGTGCATCCAGGCAACAATCTTGTTGTCGCCCAGTTGCGCCACGGCCGTATCGATCACTTCATCGGTCGTGAGCATGTAGCGGAAACGCAGCTTGCAGTTCTCCACCACCTGCTTGATCTCCGCCGCCGTATACGACGGGCCCAGGAACAGGGACGCTAGCGGTACTCGTTTTTCCTGCTGGTAGACCGAATGCCAGGTTTCGAGCACAGCCCCGATCGCGGTTCCGGCGTTCCCCGCCGCCGGCTGGACGAACACGTTCTCGTATCCCGAACCGCGCTCCAGCGCCGATACCAGCAGCGCGTTCAGCCCGAGCCCGCCTGCCAGGCACAGGTTCCCGCCTGTGCAGGCGATGCGAATCGCGGCGGCTTCGACTGCCTTCTGCACCCCGGCCGCGACGTGAGGCCGCAGCCTCTCCGGAATCGGATCCCCGTCCTTTAGACCCAGCCGCTCGTAGAACCGGCTGCTAAATCCGCCATGCTTCAGGCGTTCGGTGCTGAAGAATGACCGGTCCAGCCGCGGTCCGCTCTCGGATACGCCCAGCAACTCGACAAATAACTCGCGATACCGCTCATCGCCCGTCACAGAAAGCCATTGCACTTTGTGCTCGTCGACGCTGGCGTCGAAGCCGAGCAACTCCGTGACGCGCCCGTACAGGTCGGCCAGAGAATCCGGGTAATACTGCTCCTGTTCGAGAGTCAGCCGCGTGCCCCGCGCGCGCCAGCGCGAGCCGCACCGAAAATCGCCCGCCCGGTCCAGCGTCAGCACCGTCGCTTCTTCGAACGGCGATGGATAGTAGGCCGAGGCCGCGTGCGCCAGGTGATGCTCCAGTACGACAATGCGGCTGTTGGGAAATCGTGCCCGTAGCTTCAGATGAAATCCGGCTTCCGGCAGCGGCCGAACCACCGTCACCGCGTCCACCTGATCCGGTTTGGCGCGCGCCATTTCCAGGCACGCCGCGATCGCCCGCTCCGGCAGTTCGCCGTGACTCGGCCGGTGCGCCTGCCGCGCCAGTTTCGATTCCTCCACCGCCGCCGCCAGTTCGCCATCGCGCAACACCGCCGCCGCGGCGTCGCTCAGTATTCCGCCGATTCCCAGAATGATCATGAGAGCCGTTTCTCGATCTTAGCCCACGTGTCGCGCAGCGCCACCGTCCGATTGAACACCGGTTTGCCCGGAGCCGAATCCGGGTCGGCGCAGAAGTACCCCAGCCGCTCGAACTGGTACCGGCTCAGGGCCTTTACGTTCGCCAGGCAGGGCTCCAGCTTGGCGTTCGTCAGAACCGCGAGCGACTCCGGATTCAGGTTCGCCGTCCAGTCCTTCCCCTCGACTTCCTCATTCGGGTTCGCGGTCGAGAATAGATTCTCGTACATCCGCACTTCCGCATCCACCGCATGCCCGGCCGACACCCAGTGAATGGTCGACTTCACCTTGCGGCCATCCGGCGCGTTGCCGCCCCGTGTGGCCGGGTCGTACGTGCAGTGCACCTCCACTACTTCCCCCTTGTCATTCTTCTTCACTCCCGTACAAGTGATGAAGTACCCATAGCGCAGCCGCACCTCGCGGCCCGGCGACAACCGGTAGTATTGCTTCGGGGGATCTTCGCGGAAATCGTCCTGCTCGATGTACAGCACGCGCGAAAACGGCACCTTGCGCGTCCCCATCGATTCGTCCTCGGGGTTATTGACGGCCTCCATCTCTTCCACCTGGCCTTCTGGGTAGTTGTCGATCACCACCCGCAACGGCCGCAGCACCGCCATCACGCGCTGCGCGCGCTTGTTCAGATCCTCGCGTACGAAGTGCTCGAGCATCCCCAGTTCGACGATGCCATTCGTCTTCGAAACCCCCAGCGAAGCCGCGAAATTGCGGATCGCTTCCGGCGTGTATCCGCGCCGCCGGATGCCTGAAAGAGTCGGCATCCGGGGGTCGTCCCATCCCCGCACATAGCCCTCTTGCACCAGCTTCAGCAGTTTCCGTTTGCTCAGCAGCGTGTATGTCAGATTCAGCCGGTCAAACTCGATCTGCTGCGGGTGGTAGATCCCCAGGTTTTCGCAATACCAGTCGTACAGCGGCCGGTGGTCTTCGAATTCCAGCGTGCAGATCGAATGCGTGATCCGTTCGATCGAATCCGATTGCCCGTGCGTGAAATCGTACATCGGATAGATGCACCATTTATCGCCCGTGCGGTGATGCGATGCGTGCAGAATGCGGTACATCACCGGGTCGCGCATGTTCAGGTTCGCGGATGCCATGTCGATCTTGGACCGCAGCGTGCGGGCGCCGTCCGGAAACTCTCCCTTCCGCATGCGCTCGAACAGGTCCAGATTTTCCTCCACCGGGCGGTTGCGGTACGGGCTCTCCTTGCCGGGCTCGGTCAGCGTTCCGCGGTACTGTCGCACTTCTTCCGCGCTTAGGTCGCACACGTACGCCTTGCCCGCCTTGATCAGCTGCACCGCCCATTCGTAGAGCTGATCGAAATAGTCGGACGCGTAGAACAGCCGGTCTTCCCAGTCGAATCCCAACCACCGCACCGTGTCCATGATCGAATCCACGTACTCCTGCTCTTCTTTTTCCGGATTGGTGTCGTCGAAGCGCAGGTTGCACTTGCCCCCGAATTCCGCCGCCAGCCCGAAGTTCAGGCAGATCGATTTGGCATGGCCGATGTGCAGATAACCGTTCGGCTCCGGCGGGAAGCGCGTGTGTACCCGTCCGCCGAACTTATTCGTCTTGCAATCATCGACGATAATGTCGCGGATAAAGTTCGAGGGGCCCGTGCCCGGTGTAACTGGTTCTGGCATGGTGGCTATTGCAGTTTCTCGATCGCCTTTTCGATTCGGTGCAGGCAGGTTTGCTTGCCGAGAGCTTCCAGCGTACCAAATAGCGGAGGGGCGTTTTTGCGCCCGCAGACCGCCACCCGGATCGGCTGAAACATCTGTCCGGCCTTGATCTTGAGCTCCTCTGAGGCCCGCCGCAGCGCGGCTTCGAGCGCGTCGTGCGAGAACTCGGCAGCGCTCAACACGGGAAGCGCTTTCTCGAGCACCGTGCGCGCCATCGACGCATCGCCTTTTTGCGGAATCAGCTCCGCCGGATCGTACGGCGCCAGCTCATCGACGAAAAAGAAATCGGCCACCGCGATTACGTCCCGGAGCAGCTTGATGCGCTCCTGGATCAGCGGAGTGATCATTCGCATCTTCGCCCGATCCGCGGCAAAGCCGGCCGCGCTCACAAACGGCAGAAGCTGGGCGGCCAGTTCCTCCACCGGCATCGCGCGAATCCGCTCTGCATTCAGCCACACCGCCTTCGGGTCGAACGGATCCTCCTCGGTGAAGTTCACCGTGGTGTTGCTGCGGTTGATGCCTTCGAAGGAAAAGGCCGCAGTCAACTCCTCGCGCGTCATCTGCTCGCGATCGTCCTTGGGCGACCACCCGAGCAGGCACAGAAAATTCACAAACGCATGCGGCAGAAACCCGGCGTCCCGGTACGTGGTTACGCTCACCACCGGCCCGTGCCTCCGCTTGGAAAGCTTGGTGCCGTCCGGCGCCACCAGCAGCGGCAGATGCGCGAACTGCGGCGGCGTAGCTCCCGCCGCTTCAAAGATCAGGACGTGCTTGAACGTGTTGGTCAGATGATCCTGCCCGCGGACGATGTGGCTGATGCGCAGATCGGCGTCATCCGCGCACGATGCCAGGTGATACGTCGGCATCCCATCGCTGCGCAGCAGGGCGAAGTCTTCGATATCGGCGGTCGATTTCGCCTGCTCGCCGTAAACCGCGTCTTTGAAACAGATCTGCCGCACCGGTTCCCGCGGCACGCGGTACCGCAGCGCAAACAGCTCGCCGGCAGCCGCCCGCCGGTCGCTCTCCGCGCGCGAAAGCTCGCGCATCCCGGGGTTGAATAGCCACGTCTCTCCCTGGCGCCGCTCGCCGTCGTCGGCTTGCGCCGGCGTGAAATCGCGATAGGCCAGCCCTTTTTCGAAGATGGCCTGCGCCAGATCCTGGTGCAGTTTCAGTCGCTCCGATTGCCGGTATTGCTCGTCCCAGCCAAGCTCCAGCCAGCGCAGCCCGTCGAAAATCGAATTGAGCGACGCCTCCGTATTGCGTTCGACATCCGTGTCGTCGATCCGCAAAATCATGGTGCCGCCGTTATGGCGGGCATATAGCCAGTTGAAGATGAAGGTACGCGCGCTCCCGATGTGCAGAAACCCGGTGGGAGAGGGCGCAAAGCGCACTCGCAGCATGGAAATGCCAGTATAACAACCCGATTTCCGTTACTCGGCCCGCAGCGCTGCCGTCGGATTCCCGCCGGCTCGCTTAATAGCTGGGCCCCGGTTGTGCGATCGGCCGTGGAATTCCCGGATGCGCGACGCCCAGCCGGCTCCGCGCTCCTTCGGTCACCCTCAGGCTCAGTCCCGCTACCGTCAGGGCGCCCACCCGAGGGCCTCCTGCGTTGGCGGCAACTTCGAACGTCACCGTTCCATTGCCGCTCCCGGATGCGCCTGATGTAATCACCACCCACACCTCGTGGCTGGTAGCCGTCCACCCGCATCCGCTGGGCGCTGATACAAATACTGTCTGGCTGAAGCCGCCGCCATTCGCGCGTAACGATCCGGTCCGGACCGCATACGTGCAACTCAAGCCCGCCTGCGTCACGGTGAAGCTCAGACCCGCGATGGTTAACGTCCCCATCCGCGGCAATGCCGAGGGGTTCGGAGCCACCGCGGCGGCAACCATCTGGCTGCCGTTGGTCAGCGCCGCGCTCGTCACTGCCAGCCAGTCCGAATCGCTCGTCACTGTCCAGGCGCAGTTGCCTGAGGAGGCCGTTAGCATCACCGCCACGTTTTGGGCCGTAGCGTCGATGTTCACGCCTGTGCCGCTCAACAAATAGCTGCATTGCGCCGGTGGCTCGGGAGCAGGTGGAGGCGCGCTGCCGCCGTTCCAGGCATTCACCAACACATTGCCGTCCACCGATCCCAAGCCGGTCACCAGGTCGTAGCCCGCCCCCGCGAAATAACCCGTTATGCTCGGAACCGAGTTGTTGCCGCTGCCCACGTCGTGGAACACGGCCGGTCCGCCGTGCCCCTGGTTCCCTGCCAGCGTGTAGAACTGTGCATTCGCGCTCCCTTGCCGCGCGCCTTGCCTTCCCACGATCAGCGCCATCAGGCCCGCGAACGAGGGTGTCGCCAGCGAAGTGCCGCTGCCGGCATAGAACGACCCGTTCATATTGAACAGGTATCCATCATGCGTCGCCGCCGCCAGAGATACATCCGGCACATCGCGATGCCCGTCCGCCGGCACTCCTTTCCCGCTCTGCCACGACGGTTTCGAATACACATGGCTGGGTCCCCCGCCGCTGGCCCACAAAGCCGACCCGCCCGCCGTTCCGCTCTCGTTCCAAGCGCTTTCCGGAATGTAGCTCACCGCCGAAACCCGGTTCACCGTGTTGCTCGAAGACCAGTATTGCGCCGGATTATTCGTATCGTTGAACTGGGTCCCGCCCACGCACGTGGCATACGGCGACGAGCACAGCCCGTTGACGTCCGCGCTGGTTCCGCTGGTCGCCGAAGGATCATCGCAGCCGGCCGCTCCGCTGTCTCCGGAAGCCACGAACACGCTCATCCCCTGCGCTGCCGCCTGCTGCCACAGCGAATTCCAAAACTGGTTCCCGGCGCGGCCCAGGTCCGATTCGCAGTCGCCAAAACTCACGCTCACCACCGGCGCCAGGTTGTGATTGACAATGTACTGCGCCGAGAGCGCCACTCCATCGGTCGTGCTACTCGATGCCGATACGACCACCTGGATCGACGCGTTCGGCGCAATCGCGCCGGACCATTCCGTATCCAACTCCACTTCGCCCTGCTCGCCGGTCGAGAGCACCCCGGGATCGGCGCCGTTCACAATCACAGTCGGATCGTTCGCAACCAGGCCGAAACTCGTACGGAACCCCGCGATATCCGCCGGCTTCAGGTTGCTGCGCGCGACGATCGCGATTGATTGTCCGGTTCCGTTCGTCGAGCTCCCGTATAGCGGGCCGAGATTGTAGATCGTCGTGAAATCTCCCGGTGTCAGATAGTGCGTGCCGCTGCCGCCCGTAAATTCCGGCGCCGGCGCCGCCGGCGCGATCCTCGCGTGCATCGGCTTGCTATAGAAATCGTGCACCGAGAGCACGCCCGAAATCGCCGGCGCTAGCGCCGCGGGAATCGCGAGATCGGTTGCATTCGCATGATGTATGACGCCGTTCACGCGGTATGCATGAATCTCGGTCTGAAACGCAGCCTCGATTTGTGCCGCGGTGCCGCTGAACACCACTTGGCGGCGGCTCTCGGCCACCGGCTCGACCGCAAAGCCCATGTCCGTCAGCCATCCCACCACCTGGCTCAGGTCATTCTCGGAAATGCCGAACCGCCGCCCGAATTCCTCCGCGCTGAGCCACTGATGAAACAGCGGTGAATTCCGATCCTGCTGCGCGGCCAGCAGAGCTTCCAGTCCTTGCTCCTGTTCGCCATCGGGCTGCAGCACCAGCACCATTCGCTGCATCGGCATATCGCCGGCGACTCGCCCCAGGTCAAACTCCGGCCGCGCCAGCCGATGCCGGCTGCCCGGCCATCGTGTTCGCGCCTTTCCGTCTACCGGACCTGCGATGCGATCCCCTCGAGCTTGGCCCTCTACGCTTCCCGGAAACAGGCACAACGCGGCCACCGCCGCCCCTGCGAATAGAAGCGCCCGAACTTCGGACACCGCGGCCTGCCGGATCATGCGTCGATGCTAACCCGCCCCGCCAACCGGCACAATTTACGAAAGTTATTACGGCTGTGAAATTAAGGTACTGACAGTACCTCGGGCGGGTATTCCCCGGTACAGGTCCTCCGCCCCGCCCGCCGATTGTTTTTGTAAATTGCAATCGATATACTTGCATGCAGCTTCACTAGCGGAGGAGGATGCGGGATGTTCCGTCTGTCACTTGCCGGTTTCTTGATGAGCGCAGTCATCTGGTCGGCCCCCAACGGCGGGTCCGTCACCACTTTCCACAAAGATGTGGTTCCGATTCTCCAAAAGCATTGCCAGGGTTGCCATCGCCCCGGCGAGGTGGCGCCGTTCTCGCTGCTCACCTATAACGATGCCCGCCCGTGGGCCAAGGCGATGAAGACCGCCGTCCTCACCGAACAGATGCCGCCGTGGTTTGCCGATGCGCGCTACGGCCATTTCGCCAATGACCGCCGCCTCAGCCCCGACGAAGTGAAGACACTCGTCTCTTGGGTGGATGGCGGAGCCGCGGAAGGCGATAAAAAGGACGCGCCGCCGCCGATCACCTTTCAGGATGGCTGGAACATCAAGCCCGACATGGTCATCGAGATGCCCAAAGACTTTCACGTCGCGGCCAAAGGAACCATCAATTATCAGAACATCCGCGTCACGGTGAATTTCCCTGAGGACCTGTGGGTCGTCGCCGCGGAGATGCGCGCCGGCAATCCGAAAGTGGTTCATCACATGCGCGCCATCGTGCTGCCGCCGAACTCCACCTGGATGGCGAAGGCGATCCCCGGTGAGGCCTACGAAGAAGGTTCCGAAGGCATGGGCGGCGCGAGAGAAGGCACCGATCTTCTGGGCAAATACAACCCTGGGTTAGGGGCTCAGTCGTTCGATGTGGAAGATTCCGCGAAGTTCATCCCCAAGGGATCCGATATCGTTTTTAACCTGCATTACACCGCCGGCGGCACACCGCAAACCGACCGCTCCAAGGTCGGCTTGGTGTTCGCCAAGCATCCGCCCCAAAAGCGCTACTGGATGTCGCCCGGCACGCCGGCCGCCTTCAACCTGGTGATCCCGCCCGGCGCCAACAACGCCGAAGTCGTCAGCGAAGTGACCATCGGCGTCGACGATGCGAAGCTGGTTTATATTCAGCCGCACATGCACTTGCGCGGCAAAGATTACGAGCTGCGGGCCATCTATCCGACTGGCGAATCCGAGGTCGTTTTTAAAGGCAAATGGAATTTCGACTGGCAGGTGGGTTATCAACTCGCCAAGCCGCTGCCGGTCCCCAAGGGCACTCGCCTGCTCGCCATCGCCCACTACGACAATTCGGTGAATAACAAGTTCAACCCCGATCCCGGCAAGCAGGTGCTGTGGGGCGACCAGAATTGGGACGAGATGCAGTCCGGCTTCCTCGGCTTGATCGTCGATGTCCACACGGACGTGAGCAAGATCTTCAAGCCGTCGGGCCCGAGCCTGCTTCCGCGCGGCACATCCGGTCCCACTCTCGCCGCCTTGAAGTAGGCCGCCGCTCAGGCGGCATCAACACGGATCGGCGCGAACCGCCGTTCTTCGATCTTCACCGCAATCCCAGCCTCCAGGCTGCGGACAATCCGTCCCGCCATATTGAGCTGCAAGAAGTGCGTGCCTTGGATTTGGACCGGCCAATTCATGAAGAGTTCGATATCCGACCCCTCCGCGAGCGGATGATCCGTATAGAGAAAGACTCCCCCGGCGCTCATATCTCGCGTCGTTCCGTAGCCTTCTTCCAAAACCGCGCAACTTCGAGACAGCCTATAACGCAAATTCAGTCCCACCGGATATCGCTGATGAGCCCGCCGCTCTTCCGGTCGAGCGGCTTTAATTTCGCGCGCTGGTGCCATGTATCGACAGATCCTCCTCCTATGTCCTGATCATGGGAATCAGGATCGCGGCCCACAACGCCGCACCCAAAACAATTCCCGCGGTTGTGCCGCGCGCCGCTCGAGAGCGATCGGCCGCGGGAGGCGCGCTCTCGGGGGCTTCGGCTCTTTGATCCCGGACTTCCCCGCTCAGCGCGGCATCCAGAACGGCCACATCTGTTTGTCCCAGGTGATCCACTAACATGCAAGCACCTCCGATCGCGCCTCGGCATTGGGAGAAGCACTTCGCCGGCCAGCCGGCCGACCTTTCCAATTTGTTGAAAAGGCAGAGTATTGACAATTGTCAACGCCGCGGGCAAACCACGCTGTTCGCCATTCATGAACCGATCGGTTTATGGCGCCGGCGCGCAAAACGCCGATGTCGCGACCGCGCTCGACGATTCAACAAATCAATCCGTCGGCCCGCTTTCTCTAAACAAATTACAGCCGTAACGTTTCACGGCGTGCGCTGCCGCATCGCGCATCGCATCCGGGCAAGCGCGCATCCAAAAGCGCATGAGGAGAGGAAACCCGATGATCCAGAGAAAAAATCTCGCGCTCATTCTTATCGGCGCGAGTTTGGCCGCTCTGCCCGCATTTTCCCAGGAGGGGGAGTCGACCCGGCAGGAAGTCAGCGTTCAGGCGTTCGGTAGCTTCGTCAAAACGACAACCCACAATGGCGTGCCGCAGAGCGCCACCAACAGCGGCGGCGTTCTATCCAGCTACCGCTTCTTCTTCACGCCCAATCATGGCGTCGAAGTCAACTACGGTTATTCGCTCAACACGCAGGCATACGTCCTGGGAGCGAACTCGCTCGGAGTGAAATCAAATCAGCACGAAGTCACGGCCGCCTACGTCTACCGGCGCCCCCTGCGCCGTTTTACTCCGTTTATCGAAGCCGGCGTCGGCGGTCTCGTGTTTGACCCGACCGACGCTGCCGGAGCCGCAACACAGGCGCGTGCCGCTTTCGTGTACGGCGGTGGCGCCGATTTCAGCCTGACCCACAGGCTCTTCATGCGCGCGGAGTATCGCGGCCTGGTTTACAACAGCCCGACCTACGATCTGCCCGCCGCGATCGGCAACGACCGGGTCACTCACCGCGCCGAGCCCTCCATCGGATTCGGCTATCGCTTCTGATTCTTCATTCCGCAACCGGGCCGCGCCAGGCGTCTCTCGGCGCGGCCGGTTTTTTTGGGGGAGCAGCCATGTTGGGAAGATCGTTAGTTGCGGTTCTGGTCACCTTTGGCGCGCCGCACTGGATCCATGCGATGGACCTTCAGCCCGCTACGTTAGGCGCGTGGGATGAATACGTCCAAACCACGGATCGGCGCATGCAAGATCGCTTGAACGGTGCCCGGCCGTTCTTGTGGATTGATGAATCCGCCGACCGCGGGGGCCGGCTTCAGCGTGGGGAAGTGATCGTCGAGTCGGTGGTGGGGCGCGGAACCAAGGCGGTGCCCGGCGGCCTCATCCACCACTGGATCGGCGCCATCTTTCTCCCCGCCGTTACGATCGACAATCTCACATCCGTGGTCCACGACTACGACGCCTACGAGCGCATGTACAAGCCGGTCGTCGTCCGTTCCCGCGACCTCGGCTGCGCCGCCGCCGATCGCGAGTTCTCCATGACCTGGCAGCGCCGCGTCCTGTTCGTCAATGGAGCCATCCAGGGCCGCTACTGGTCGCACGACGCGATGTTGGATGAGCGGCGCGGCTATGAGATCACCGGGACCACGCGCCTGCAGGAAA
>DATGII010000244.1:0-44292 GCA_035295805.1 Bryobacteraceae bacterium
GAGAATGCCGTCCACGCAATCGCAGCCGCCAGCAGCGTCTGGCAGGCGGCCAGAGCCAGCCGCGGCTCTGGAACTTTTCCGGCGATCCACGATCCGATACCGCTGCCGGCCCACAGTCCAATCAAGAATACGGCGAGAATAATCGAGAAGGTGTACACCGTCGCGCCGAGCAAAAGCGACAGCAGCCGCGTCCATACCACTTCCGCTCCGAGCGCTGTCAGCCCCGAGATGGCAATGGCCGCGTAAATGTACGCCGCGCCGCGTGCGCGTGGTACAACTCGGGCGCAGTCTTCGCCTTCGGTGTCCGGCTGGTGCGCCGCTCGGCTTGCCAGTGCGAGAGCAAGCAATCCGACGCCCAGGTTGATCCCCGCCGCGACGTAGGTTGCGACCGCCATGTCGTGGACTCGCAACAGGTAGAATCCGGCCAGCAGACATCCGAACACCGCGCCCGCGATATTGGCGCTGTAGAGCAGACCCATCCACGTGATCCCCTGGGGCGTGGTTTTACTCCAGCGGGAGATCGCCGGGAACGAGCCGCCCATCAGGATCGTGGGCGGCAACAGGCACGCCGCCGCCATCACGCCGCGGAGGACCAACCCCAGCAGCCCGGTGGGGGCGCCCGCCATGTACAAGCGTCCGACCAAGGGAACTCCGAAGATCGCGACGATTCCGAACGCACCGGTGCCCAGTTCAAGAACGGCATAGACACGTAACGGATGTTGCCGCTGCGAGATCCACTGCGGCAGCAGCGCGCTGCCCAGGCACAGCCCACCCATATACGCCGCCAACAGCAGGCCCAGCGACACGGCCGAGGCGCCGATCACCAGTTGCAGCAGTTGAAACCAGACGATTTCGTAAATGAGCGCCGCGCAGCCGCTGCCGGCAAGCAGCAATAGCAGCCAGGAAAGGGAGGCGCGGCAAGATAATGGTCCGGCCGGCTGAACGATCTTCGCGGGAGCTGGTTCCGCCGGCTCCGGCCGGCTCTTGAGGGAGCGTTTGGCCACGAACCTAATACACTATCAGAACCCTGGATTTACAGACGGGAAAGGGAAGAGGCCCCGCCGATCGGATTCGGCGAGGCCCGAGTCGAATGTCACCGGGCTAAAACTGAAACCGCGCCACAATCTGACCGCTGCGCGGCGATTCGACATAACCCGGGTTCGTGATCGGATTCTGCACCATGTTGACGAACCCATAACCGCCTGTGAGCAGGCCGGCGGGGTTCTTCGTCGTCGATGCGCCTGGATTGCCAGCGGACGGCGGCGTCAGGAAGACGCGGTTGAACATGTTGTAGAACTCCGCGCGTATGTTGAAACTGAGGCGCTCCTTCATCCGGAACGTCCGGCCCAAGCTGATCGATTCGGCCGGCTGGCGTTGCCAGCGGACATCGTTGTAATACGGCGCCGCTGTGCCGAACTGGCCCGCAGGCGCATCCACCCAGGCGTTCGGATTCAGGGCCAGCTTGCCGAACGGATCGATGCAATGACAGTTGGGATCGACGGCCAGCGGATTTCCGACCCGGTTCTGCAATCCACAATTGGTGCCATTGGGCTGACAGCCCCACAACACTGGGTTGTTGAAAATGGTGCCATCCCGATTCAATTGCGTCATAAATGCGTTGTTGCTGGCGGCCGAGCGAATCACGACGCCGCTTTGGTAACGAAGAACCGTGCCGAGGGCCCAGTCCCGCGCCGCCCACGAGAACGCCCGCATCGCCCCGCTCTGCGCGTTGATTTTGGGCGTCGTGTAATTGGCGGAAACGACAAGCACGAACGGCCGGCTGTAGCCGGAAATCTGCTTGTTCAAGGCGTAATTCATCACGTCGTTGATGATCGGCGGATTCGGTGTTAGGTACGATGTATCGGAGTTAGCCCCGTTGGTCAATTCTTTCTGCCACGTGAAAGCGCCTTGCAGATCCAGCCCATGCGAATACCGCTTGGTCACCTTCGCTTGCAGCGAATCGTACCAGGTGTCGCCCAGCGGTGGTCCGAGGAACGGCGGAATGCCGCCCCACTGCGGGAACGGCCGCAGCGCTTGCTTCAGCGGCTGGCTGGCCGGGAATCCCGGATACACGCCGGGCACAGTTAAGATACCGTTGCTGTTCGCCACTCGGAATTGCGGGAACCGGGCCTGCACGCGAGGGTCGCCCACCGGTAAACCGAGCAACAGCCGGTCGTTCGCGTTGGACACGTCAATTCCCACAGTCTGGAGCCCCTGCGGCGTCAGAGTGTTGTAGTTGGGGATCGCCAGTGTGGGCGCGGTCCACCAGACACCGCGATTGCCCACGTAAGCTGCTTCCACCACCAGGTTGCGCGCGACCTCCCGCTGCAATCCAATACTCCACTGGAAAATACGCGGCGGACGTCCGGCATTCCGGTCAATGGAGATAAACGGCGATTGCGGCAACGTCACGCCGCCGAATGGGATCGGATAATGGGGCGAAAAGTCCGGCCACACAATCGGCGCGTTGCCGAAGGCGTTTCCGGGCGCAAACGGATTTCCTGCCGAGAGCGGCACGACGCTGGTATACGCCCCTTGTGGCGCGGTAAACGTGTAAAAGTCGGGAACGCTGTATGAAAGATAGGCGTTGTTCGGCGAAGAGCCATACGCCAACGCTGCCCCAGCGCGGAAAACTGTTTTAGGTGTGATCTGGTATGCCGCGCCCAGACGGGGGCCGATCGCATACGGATAATTGTTATTGAACCGGCAGTTGCACGTGGCTTCGTAGATGACGTTCCCAGGCCGGTTGCCCGCCAGCGGGTTCGGCGAACTGAACGAGGCGTTCTGCATCCGCCCGTGCTCTTCCCGCAGCAAAGTCACGTAATCGTAGCGCAGGCCATAGTCCAGCGTGAACTTCCGCGTTACCTTCCAGGTATCCTGCGCGTAGAAGGCCAGGGAATGGTTCCCAATGCGAGAGTCGGTCACTTGGGAAACCGACAAACTGTTGTCGAGACCCATCAGGAAGCTGGCATACGCGAACCCGGTGCTTGAGAAGCCGCCGCGGCTATATTCCCAAGGATCACCAGTCTGATTCGCCGAAAATCCGTACTGACCGTTGGCCCGCGTGTAATTCACCTGCGGAAATCCTTCGACCACCATCTCGCTGCCGAATTTGAAGGTGTGATTGCCCTTGACCCAGGTAAGATTCGCGTTCGCCGTGGGTTTGACATCCTTCAATGAGAAAACCGAAAACCCGGGGCCGACGGTCGGCGAGATTCCGCCCGCAAAAAAGTCGCTCAGCCCCGTCAGGGAGGGGAACTGATTGATGTAATACGGCAGGAAAGTGGAGCCCAGCGTTTTTTGATCGAAGCTCGGGGCCACCGCCGGCTGTGCCGTGTAGAACATCCCGATGCCCAGGTGCAGCAGCAGGGTCGGCCGCAGAGTCTGATCGAAATTGATCCGGCCGGTGTTATTGATTGTATCCGTCGGCTCCACCGGCGACCATGGGAATTGGGCCGGGGCGTAACCGTTGGCGGCGGGGGAGAGCGTGTGCGTCTGCTGCCAATAGCCGGAGAGCTTCACGGTTGAGCTGAGCGAATGATCGATTTTCACCGACGGAATCGTGGTGTGCCGGAAATTCGAATACGCGGGCACGGCGTAATTATTTAACGCGCCGGCCGCGCCGGGGCCCAGCGGCTTCGGGAAAAGCGACTGAATCTTGCCCGCCACCTGATCGATCTGCGACGCCGGGATTCGGTTCCCCATGAACGGAGTCCGGACCGGCGATCCATCCGGCCCGGTGCGGGTCGAGTTCGGATCGAAGATCTCATTCTGAAACAGGGGCTGGCCGACGGAATCCACCAGCTGGCAAGGCGCGGCCGGATTGGGACAGACGCCCGGCTGGATCGCCAGTACCGGACCCAACTGAGCTTTGCTGAAGTCTCCCTGCTGATAGGCGAGCGTGGGAACCGTGGCAACCGTGGTAGCGTTGACCTGCGATTCGCGGAACTGCTCAAAGTTGAAGAAGAAGAATGTCTTGTCGTGGCCGTTATAGACCCTCGGAATCCACACCGGCCCGCCCAGAGTAAAGCCGTAGTCGTTGCGCCGCAAGACATTCCGGATGTGCTGGCCGGCTTTCAGAGAGTTGGTAGCGCCCGCGTCGGTGAACGGTGTCCCCGCGTTTAGAGCCTCGTTATCGAAGTAATCGTAAGCGCTCCCGTGAAACTGGTTGGTGCCGGATTTCATCGTGTAGTTGAAATATCCGCCACCCGCTTGTCCGTATTCCGCGGCGAAATTGCTAGTCTGAATAGCGACTTCCTGGATCGCATCCACGCTCGCCTGCACGTTTTGATTGTTCTGCCTCCAAAATCCATTCGTCGCATCCTGGCCTTCAATACGGATCGCTTGCGAGCTGGAAGGCATGCCATTGATGCGCAGCGTATTCTCACCCTGAAAAGCGGCGCCCGGCAGCAGCGTAGTGACTTGCAGCGGGTTGCGAATGTTACCAATACCCGTGCCGGTTCCGGTGAGCGTCAGCAGAGGAATGCTGTCCACGCGGCCGTAATCGACGTTGTGGCTGAGCTCGCCGCTCTCGGTCTTCAGCAGCGGCGCGTCGGCCTGCACCGTCACCGATTCCGTGGCGGTACCGACTTCAAGCGTGAAATCGGCGCGCACTGTGGCCGCGACATTGACGATGATGCCGGGCCGGACCGACTTCTTAAATCCAGGAACCGTTACGCTGAGTTCGTAGGTGCCCGCAGGTAGCTGGGCAAGCGTGTAGTTTCCCGTCGCAGACGTTCCCGCCTGGAAGCTGGTACCGGTCTCAGCGTTCTTGGCTTCCACGGTGGCGGTTGCGACCACGGCTCCGGCCGGATCCGACACGGTTCCGGTGATTGTGCCGCGGTCTGTCTGAGCGAGAATCACAGACGCACATGACAAGAAATATGCCGCGAATTTCAGCAGGCGCATTATCCCCTCCTTGCGATTGCGAAATCAGACTGCGGGCTAGTCTATCCTACGGTCCCGCAAGGGGTCAAGAATTTCCCAAGAAAATGCATGCCAAAAATAATCAAATTCCCAGGGCGCTCTCGGCTGGTCCCTGGCTTTCCAACTACTACAGGCAGCCGCGCGCCGAACTACCGAGGATACGCGGACAGACCTCGGGAATCGATATTCCGCCGCCGGGAATTCCTGCCACGCGGCGGCGGTCCGTCGCAGGAGCCGACACCCCGCGGCGCGGGTTCAGTATGCCTTCGCGATCACCACGCGCCGATCCACGGGTTCGCCCGTCACGATGCACTTTCCCGCACCGTCGCACTCATCCACGAGCGGAATATTTCGCACAGTCGCCTTGAAGTCCTTCAGCTGTGCGTCGCAGGCCAGGTCGTCCTTGAGGTGGGCCATCACGAACTTGCCGCCGCCTTTTTCCGCGGTGACCTCGGACAGAATCGATTGCACCTCGCGCATCGAATTCGCGGATACCGTGTTGGCCTTGAGCCGCTCCTTGGCCGCGCGGTACAGCTCCTTCTGCATGGTATCGAGCGCGGTCGCTAAGGCCCCTGCCAAATCCGTTTGTGCCACCGGCTGCTTGGCGCCCGTGTCGCGCCGCTTCAGCACGATACTATTCGCGGCCAGGTCGCGCGGACCGAGTTCGAGCACTACCGGCACGCCGCGCCGTTCCCAATAAAAGAATTTCGCGCCCGGGGTTTGCCCTTCGCGGTCGTCCACCTTCGCGCCCACGTCCGCCGCAATCTTGTGCGCAGCTTCGAGCACCTTGCCGCGTTCTTCGTCCTTGCGGTAAATCGGCACCAGCACCGATTTCACCGGCGCCAGCTTCGGCGGCAGCACCAATCCTCTGTCGTCGGAGTGGCTCATCACCAGGCCCCCGATTAATCGCGTGCTCACTCCCCAGCTGGTCTGCCACACGTAATCCAGCTGCCCTTCCTTGCTTTGGAACTTCACGTCGAAAGCTTTTCCGAAGTTCTGGCCCAGATCGTGGCTGGTGCCGGCTTGCAGCGCCAGGCCATTCTGCATCATGGCTTCGATTGAATAGCTGCGCAGCGCGCCGGCGAATTTCTCGGCTTTCGATTTCACCCCCTGAATCACCGGCATGGCCATTACCTCTTCCGCCACTTCGGCGTACACCCGGAGGATTCGCAGCACTTCTCCGAGCGCCTCTTCGTGCGTGGCGTGCGCCGTGTGGCCTTCCTGCCAGAGAAATTCCGTCGTTCGCAGAAACAGGCGCGTCCGCAGCTCCCAGCGCACCACGTTCGCCCACTGGTTCACCAGCAGCGGAAGGTCGCGCCAGCTCTGAATCCATTTCGAAAAAAAGTGCCCGACAATGGTCTCCGAAGTCGGCCGGATCACGTACGGCTCTTCGAGTTCCTTGCCGCCGGCCACCGTCACCACCGCCAGCTCCGGCGAGAACCCTTCCACGTGTTCCGCCTCGCGGTGCAGAAAACTCTGCGGGATCAGCAACGGAAAGTAAACGTTCTGGTGCCCGGTGGCTTTAAAGCGCGTGTCCAGCTCGCGCTGCAGCAGTTCCCAAATCGCGTAGCCATTGGCTTTGATGACCATGCAGCCCTTGACGATCTCGGCGGGTTCGGCGAGATCGCCCTGCAGCACGACGTCCTGGTACCACGCGGCGAAATCCTGGGCGCGCGGTGTGATTGGAGATTCGGCCATATTCGGAAACTTTGATCATACTGTAATCGCAATTTGCGCCAGCCCGCTCCCGGCCTCTATCCGTCCGACCGGGTGGTAATAGCCCGTTCGGTCCCCCTGTTAACCCCAGATAGCTTAACGCCGCGCACCAACTATGGTTATAATGTCCACTTGTTTGTGCGTAACAATACTGTCACGTTTCTTACGTCTTGAAACGCAAGGTGGGCTCGATGCAAAGAGTTACGTTCATCCTCCCGATTTTGGCGGGTCTGCTCGCGGGTACAGCTCCAGCGGCGACGGTGGTGCGGAAGACGGCGCGTTCCACGCCCGCGCACAAACGCAGAGCGCGGCCGCTGCCCCAGATCGATCCCACCCTCGGAGATAACGTTGACGGCGAAGATCTGATGATTCGCCGCGCCGCGGTGGCCGCGCTCGGTTCCGTGAACGGCAGCGTGGTGGTGGTCGACCCGACCAACGGCCGCATCCTCACCATCGTCAATCAAAAGCTGGCATTGAAGAGCGGCTTCACGCCGTGCTCGACCATCAAGCTGGTCACGTCGGTGGCGGCGCTCAATGAACGCTTGATCGACCCTGACACAACCGTCAAAATCACCCGCTACCTGCGTTTTAACCTGACCAGTGCCTTGGCCCGCTCGAATAACCAGTATTTCGCCCGCCTCGGGAACGAACTCGGTTTCGATCGCGTCACCCGGTACGCGCAGATGCTCGGCCTGGGAGAGAAAGCCGCGCTCGATATTCCCGACGAGCAGCCCGGCGTCATTCCGGTGGAGCCGCCGAAAGACGGAGGCGTCGGCATGATGACCAGTTTTGGCGAAGGGTTTCTGGTGACGCCCCTGGAACTGGCCGCCCTGGTTTCGGCCATTGCCAACGACGGTACGCTCTACTACCTCCAATATCCGCGGAGCGAAGCGGAAATCGAGCAATTCACCCCCAAAGTGAAACGCACGCTCGATCTGCCCGATAGCCGCCTCCCGGATATCCGCATGGGCATGAAAGCGGCGGTCGATTTCGGCACCGCGCGCCGCATCGGCTTCGATCCCGATGACCCGATTCTGGGCAAGACCGGCACCTGCACCGATTACCGCGCGTCCAGCCACATGGGCTGGTTCGGCTCCTTCAACGAAGTCAACCGGCATCGGCTGGTAGTCGTCGTGATGCTGACGGGCGATCATCGGGTGAGCGGGCCCGTGGCCGCCGGCGTCGCCGGCAACATCTACCGCAATCTTGCCGGGCAGAGCTATTTCGCTGCCAACACCACCCCGGCCGGCGGTTCCGACAGCGGGCTCGTTTCCGCGCGATAAGGTTTCCGCCGGATCACTGGCGCTGCTCCTTTTACCAGGTCCTTCCTAGCCGAACGGCCGGTGTGCAAACGTGTGTCGCCGCGGCATGCTGGAATCACGGAGGGATTTTCCAAATGGCAACTGAATGGGCGGCGCTGTCGAACGACCTCGCGGCTGCGGTGGAGCGCGCCGGGCGCTCGGTGGTGGCCGTGCATGCGCGGCCGCGATTTTCGTCGAGCGGGGTCATCTGGCGCCCGGGCGTGATTGTCACCGCGCAGCACACTATCCGCCGCGAGGAAGACATCACGGTGACGCTTCCCGACGGCTCGAACCGTCCGGTGACGCTGGCCGGCGCCGATGCCGGCACCGACATCGCGGTGTTACGGCTGGCGGAACCGGCGGGCGAGCCGGTCGCGCAACCGGCAAGCGGCATCAAGCCGGGACATGTGGCGCTGGGCATCGGGCGCTCCGAGGATTCCGGCGTCAACGCGACCCTCGGAATCATCAGCGCGGTGAGCGGCCCGTGGCGGACGTGGCGGGGCGGCAGGCTCGATCAGTACATCCGGCTCGATCTCACGATGTTCCCGGCGTCTTCCGGCGGGTTGGTGGTGGACTCGGCAGGCGCGGCGATCGGGGTGGCGACTTCGGCGCTGTCGCGCATCGCGGGGCTGGCGATCCCGGCGGCATCCATCAACCGGGCGCTGGATGAAATTTTGAGCCGCGGCCATGTGGCCCGGCCGTACCTTGGGGTCGGGTTGCAACCGGTGGCGCTCTCCGATCATCAAAAAGGTCTGATCGTGTTGTCGACCGAAGCAGGAGGGCCGGCGGCAACAGCGGGGGTGCTGATCGGGGACATTTTTATATCGGTCAACGGAAAGCCGGTGGCCGATACCGATGATGTCCAAAGCGCGCTCGAAACGTCACGCACCGGGCAGACCGTGGACGCGGAAGTGCTGCGCGGCGGCGCAGCCGCCAGGATCCGCATCACGTTGGGCGAGCGGCCGCGGAGGAGCTGACATGCACACATTCGGAGAAGTGGCGGAGCGCCTGCGCCGGTCGACCGTACAGGTGACTTCGGAGCGTGAGCGGAGCGGCGGCTCGGGCGTCGTCTGGGGCGCGGATGGGTTGATCGTCACCAACGCGCACGTGACGCGCTCGGCGCGCAATCACGTCGAGTTGTGGGACGGCCGCCGGTTCGAAGCGCATCTCGATCGCTACGATGCCCGGCGCGATCTCGCGCTGCTGCGCATTCCCGCTTCGGGGCTTCCGGCGGCGACGCCGGGCGACTCGGGCGCGCTGCGTCCGGGCGAATTGGCGATTGCGATCGGCAGCCCGCTGGGATTTACCGGCGCTTTGACCACGGGCGTCATTCATTCGGTGGGTCCGGTTCCCGGAATGGGCCGGCGAAAGTGGGTGCGCGCCACCGTGCGGCTGGCGCCGGGCAATTCGGGCGGGCCGCTGGCCAATGCCGGCGGACAGGTGGTCGGTATCAATACCGCCATTGCGCACGGGCTGGGATTGGCGGTGCCGTCGCGCGAGGTCGCCGACTTTCTGCGGCAGGGCGCGCGGCCCCGGCTGGGAGTCACGATCCGGCCGGTCGCGTTCGACGGCACTCGGGCCGGCATGTTGGTGCTCGAGGTGGAGTCGGGGGGAGCGGCTGACAGGGCTTCGTTGCGGGTCGGCGATATTCTGACGGCCTGCAATGGACTGCCGCTCGATACGCCCGATGCATTGGGCGATGCGCTCGACGCCTCGAGCGGGCCCATCGCCCTCCAGTTCCTGCGCGGGGATTACCACCGGACGCGCGAGACAGTGGCGCGGCTGGAGGCGCGGGCGGAGGCGGCGTGATGCGAGTGGTCATCGCGGCGCCCACGGCCGTGATGCGCGCGGGGCTGGAAGCGCTGATCGCCTCCGCACCCGAGATCGAGATGGCGGGATCATTCCCGGATCTGTCGTCGGTGGAGGCGCTGCGGCCCGATGTGATCCTGGCTGCTCTCCCGTTCGATGAACTGGGGCCGCCGCACGACGGCCCCGCGCCGGCCATCGTACTGCTGTCGGACGAGGGCCAGCCGTCGTGGACGCAGGAGGCGCTGCGCGCGGGAGTGCGCGCGGTCTTGCCGCGCGACGCCGCGCCCGCCGAGGTGCTGGCGGCCGTGGACGCCGCCGCCAACGGAATGGCCGTGCTTGATCCACACGACCTGGAGACGCTGCTGGCCGCGTCCAGCCCGGCGGCGGCCGCCGAAGCTCCGGCCTTAACGCCGCGCGAACTGGAAGTCTTGCGCCTGATGGCCGAAGGCGCGGCCAATAAAAACATCGCCTGGAAGCTCGGCATTTCCGAGCACACCGTGAAGTTTCACGTCGCGTCCATCCTAGGCAAGCTTCACGCGGGCACGCGCACCGAAGCGGTGGCGCTCGGAATGCGCAAAGGCCTGATCTTGATTTAGCGGCGCGCGCCCTTCTTCTTCACCGCCGGGCGTTTCTTTTTCACGACCGCGGCTTTCCTGGCCGCCTTCACGGCCGGGCGCTTCTTTTTGGCGGGACGCGCCCACAACTGCTTGGAGGCGCGCCGCGCTCCTTCCGCGAGCGAGCGCATTTTCTGCCAGCAAATGGAAGGATGCACCTTGCCGAATCCGGCGAACGTGCCGAAGCCGCAATCGGTGCCCGCCATGACGCGCTCGCGTCCCACGAGTTCGGCGAACCGCATGATGCGTTGCGAGACCAGCTCCGGATTTTCGATGTAGTTGCAGGTGGAATCGATTACGCCCGGGATGAGTAATTTGTTATCGGGCAGCTTGACGGTTTTCCAGATTTCCCATTCGTGCTCGTGACACGGGTTGGCCGATTCGAGCAGGATACCCATCGGCTTCGCCTTCAACACCACGCGCACGATCTTGGCGAATGGAATGTCGCGGTGGTGCGGGCCTTCGTAATTGCCCCAGCACACGTGAAAACGGACGCGGTCGGCAGGCACCTTGGCCAACGCGTGATTCATCGCCTCCACCTGCAGCGCGGCATTCCGCACAAATTCGGCGTCATCCGCGCCGCGGAACCGGATGTGGCGGCCCATCGCGAGATCGGGACAATCGATCTGCAGAATCAAGCCGGCGTTGACGATCGTTTGGTATTCTTCGCGCATGGCCTCGGCGAGTGCTTCGAGGTACGCCTCGTGCGAGGGGTAATATTCGTTGGGCTGAAAGACGGCGATCGTGCCCGGCGAGGCGGCGGTCATGAAGCCTTCGGGCGCCTTGGCGCTCGCGAGAGCGGCCTGCACGCGAACGATATCGTCGTGCAGCGGCTTCAGGTCCTTCACTTGAATCGGACCGCGGCAGATGGGGCGCTTGTATTTCGGCGTGTCGCCCGCGGCGGCGATTTTGTCGCGGTAGTCAGGATAGTCGTCCAGATCCTGGGGAGTGGCGCGCGGCACCTCGCCCAGTTCGAAGCCGGTCAAGCGATGACGCATGTACGTGGCGTATCCGATCTTGGCCATTTCGCCGTCGTTGACAATGTCGAGCCCGGCTTCGGTCTGCTTTCCGACGGCATCGGCGACGGCGCGCCGCATCACTTCATCGAACTTCGCTTCGTCGTAACGTTCGCCCGCGTCTTGCGCGCGCAGGCAATCGACTACATCCTGGGGCCGAGGCAAGCTGCCTACGTGCGTAGTCAGAATGCGGTCGGTGCTGTGTCGCATTGAAACATGATTCCCTTCAGGTTGGAATGTCTGTAAGGCGTGATGATATCACACGCCCGCGCGGCCCCGAACGGGAGCGGCGGCCGGCGGGCTCGGCCGGGTGACGCCGGCGGAAATCACTTCATGTGCTTGAGAGACTGCTCCCCTTCGATGCAGATTTCGTCGATCAGTTCGGTATCGAGCACGATGCGCTCTTTGAGTGTCACGGTCCATGGCCTGGTGTAGGCCTTGGGGTCGTCGACGGTGACCTGAACGTTGAGGTGTCCGAAATCCGGGCGGCGCATCTGCTCGCGCACTTTGCCCGCCTCGGTCAGCACGCTTCCGTTCCAATCGATCCACGTATCGTCGCGCACCCCGATGGTGTCGATCACCAGGGTGTCGCCGGACCATTTGGCCGACGAGTACCCCTGCCATGAGGGCGTCGGATCTTTTGGCAGCGGCCGGCCGTCCGTGAAGACCTGGCGGTACACCGCATTCATTTCGTTGAGCACAACCAGGAGGCTGGGCGTATGGACGAACTTCAGCAGATGCGGCAGCCCGTAAGCGCGAAGAAAATTATCCGGCAGGCAGCGGATGTGCGGATCATCCTTGGCGAGGTTCTCGGTGCGCTCCTTCACGATGGGTACGAGCCAGGGCTGATACGGTAAGCCGCCGGGGAGATCGACGCCGATGTTCGCCATCTGGCGCGAGGCGGTGATGTCACCGGGGTCCGCCGGAGTCTGCGCTTCGCCGGAGTTCTGCGGAGGGCCGGGCTTCTGCTTGGGACTTGACAGGCCTGCGCTTCGGCGATTGGGTTCGGCGGTGGTCCATATGCCGGAAAAATCGGGTTTTCCATCGGCAAGGCGTGGCGCCGGAGCCGACATGTTGACCTTGCCATCGGGCTTCCGCGGCACCCCGGCGGTGGGATACTTCACCCACTGCGCGGCCAGATGCGTGGACGCGGGCAGAATGCCCAAAATGACGAGAGCGCCGGCGAACAGACTCCGCATTGGGCTCAGGATACACCAAATCGACAGGTCATCCCGGGCCGCACCCGCTTCGCCGGGTTTTCGCGAGATCATAGAACACCGGGGAGGAAATGAAACGATGATTTGGTTCACGCGAGCGAAGATGGCGACGGCGATGATTGCCGTGACGGCGGCAGCGGCGGTGGTATTATTGGCAGGCGGTGTCCCGGCAGCGGTCCACTACATCAGCCATGACAAAGTCGCGGAAGTGATGGCCAAAGGCGGGCCGATCGTGAGCGATCCGGGCCTGATCGTGCTGGCGCAGCGGCGGCAGGCCGGCGAAGCGGAATACCATGACCGCACGAATCATGTGTTCGTCATGGTGGACGGGGAAGCGACGCTGGTGGTGGGCGGGACGATGGTCAACGCCCGGCGCACGGCGCCCGATCAAATGCGGGCTCCGTCGGTCGAAGGCGGAACCACTTATCACATGACTAAGGGCGACGTGATCACGATCCCGGCAAAGACGCCGCACTGGTTCAAGGAAGTTCCCACCAAGACCGTAGCGTATTACGCGGTGAATATCGAGAGCGAGTAGGCGTTCGGCGCCTGGGATCAGCTACGGCTGGTGCAGCGTATCTCCCTGGTGCGGATCGGCCGGTACCGGCGCCGGCCCCGCACCCGTTTGCGGGAGTTCCGCCTTGCCGTCGATCCCGAAGACCAGCAGGCGCGGCTTCATCGCGGTAGTCGGCTCGGCGCTCACCCCGGGGCTCTGGGCGCCGCCGGAGCCGCCCATCAGGGCGATGTATTGCTTGCCGTCCGCGAGGAACGTGATCGGGGGACCCATGCCGTTGCGCATGCCGGTCGGCAGGTCGAATAACTTTTCGCCTTTATCGGCGGAGTAGGCGATCAGGTGTCCGTTCGGCGCCACCTGGAATACCAGGTTGCTCGCCGTGCTCAGCGTGCCGCCGTAGCGGCTGTTGCCGACCGGCACGCGCCAGCGGATCTCCTGCTTCACCGGGTCGTACGCCACCAGCGTGCCGAGATTACCGCCTTCGAGCGGCGCGGGACCGGCCGCAGGGCCCGCCGGCTGCAGCGTCATTCCGCGCGTGTTCAGCTTCAGGCCGGTTTGTTGCGCGCCGCCGGTGCGCGTGGGGTCCGGCTTGAAGTCGTAGTCGGTGGCATAGGTGAACGTGTCCCAACCGCGCGTTGGAACATACACCAGACCGGTCTGCGGATTGAACGACATCGGCGACCAGTTGTGCGCGCCGCCGCCCCCGGGTGACACGGGCACCGGGTCCTTGCCGTACTTCACTTCGGTATTGATGATGGGCCGGCCTGTCTTTTGATCGATGCCTTTGGCCCACGTGACGCGCGAGAACGGCTGCGCGGAAATGAACTCACCGGTGGTGCGGTCGAGTACATAGAAGAAGCCGTTCTTGTTGGCCTGCATGATGACTTTCCGCGGTTTGCCGTTGATATTCAGGTCCGCCAGGATCATCTGCTGCACGCTGTCATAGTCCCACTCGTCGCCGGGCACCATCTGGTAATGCCACTTCAGTTCGCCCGTGTCCACGTGCACGGCGACGATGGAAGCAACATATAAGTTGTCATGGCCGGTGCTCACGTCCTTGGTGCGCAGGGCTTGCGGCCAGGGCTCCGCGTTGCCGGTGCCGACGTAGAGCAGTTCGCTTTCGGGGTCGTAGGAGATGCCGTCCCAGACCGAGCCGCCGCCGCCGAGTTTCCACCAGTCGCCATCCCAGGTGGCGGCGGCCTTGCGCATGGCGGAACTCTCGAAGCCTTTCGAGGGATCACCGGGAACGGTCCAGAAGCGCCACGCTTCGCGGCCGGTTTCGGCGTCGTAGGCCGCAAAGAACCCCCGCGTCGGACGGTCGCCCCCCGCCGCTCCCACGATCACCTTGCCCTTGGCGATCCGCGGCGCGATGGTAAGCGTCTGTTCGTCCTGCACCCAGCTGACGCGCGCCTCCCAGACCGGCTTGCCGGTATCGGCGTCGAGCGCCTCCAGCCGGCCGTCATTCACGGGAACGTAGACCTTGTTGTGATAGAGCGCCAGGCCGCGGTTGACCACCCCGCAGCACATTTTGTCGCCGGTGGCCTTGCGATTGACCAGCGGGTCCCAGCGCCATTTTTCCTTGCCGGTGCGCGCGTCGACGGCGAACACGATACTCCAGTTGGTGACGCCGAAGAGGGTGTTGTTCCAGACGAGCGGCGTGGCTTCCTGATCGCCGCCGCCCTCGCCTGCTTCATACGACCACATCAGGCCGAGCCGCTTCACGTTCGACGCATCGATCAGCTTGAGCGGGCTGTAGCGGGTCTCGCCGGGCGTCAGGCCGTAGGACAGCCAGTCGCCATCGGACGCGGATTTGGCGGCGTTGCGCAGCGCGGCGTCATCGACGCGCCGCGCCTGTCCAAAAAGGGACAGAGCAAAAGTAATGGCTAAAAGAAGACGCATGAAAGCACTTCCACCAGGCACTTGCGAGTCTATCACGCGGCCGTCGCGAACCAGCGCCGCATTTCCGCCCGGGGCACCACGCCCGTGCGTTCAGCGATGATGATCCCGCCGCGCAAGAGCACGAAATACGGAATCGACTGAACCCGAAACTGCCCGGCCAGAGTCGGGTATTCGTCGGTGTTGACCTTGAGAACGATGCCGCGCCCGGCCATCTCGCGCGCCAGTTCATGAACTTCCGGCGCGGCCGTGCGGCAGGGGCCGCACCAGGGCGCCCAAAAGTCCACCAGCACCGGCACCTTGGCGTCGCGCGTGATCTCGGCGAAAGCAGCCGCATCCACCTCGATGGGCTCGGCAACCGGCGGTAACGCCGATTTACAGGAGCCGCAGCGGCCGGTATCGGACAGATGTTTCGCGGGAACGCGGTTGTTCGCGCCGCAGGTGGGGCATGCTCGGATCATCGGCGTCCTCTAGCTAAAAGCTAACACGAGCGGCGCCCGGGGGGTTCTATGACGGCCCAAAATCGGTCATACTGCGGTTGAATGAGTCCCTTGGGAAGCACACCTCTCGTCAGCGCTGTTTTGGCCGTCAGCATAATCTTGATTCCAGCGCTCGCCGCCCAGCCGCCGCGCGCGGTGGACGCGAATGTTCTCAAGGCCGCCGGAACGGCGAACGACCCGCTGGCGGGTTCGTGGCTGACCTACGGGCTGACGCAGGGCGAAACGCGCTACAGCCCGCTGAAACAGATCTACACGGCGAACGTGGGCAAGCTCGGTTTGGCGTGGTCCTATGAGCTGGGCGCCGGCGGCGGCAACCAGGAGGCGACGCCGCTGGTCTGGAACAACACGATCTACGGAATCACGACCTATAGCGTGGTATTCGCCGTCGACGCGCGCAACGGGAAGCCGGTCTGGCGCTGGGATCCCGAAGTGAACCAAACCGCGGTGCGCACG
This sequence comes from Bryobacteraceae bacterium, assembly GCA_035295805.1. Classification (GTDB taxonomy): domain Bacteria; phylum Acidobacteriota; class Terriglobia; order Bryobacterales; family Bryobacteraceae; genus PSRJ01. The sequence continues at coordinate 15,963 of DATGII010000244.1, forward strand.
AGAATGTGCTGCGGCGTGCTCAACCGCGGGCTGGCATTGGCGAATGGGATGATCTTCGCGCCGGTGAATGACGGCCGGCTGGTGGCCCTCGATGCGCTGAACGGCACGGTGAAATGGGAAGCCCGGGTGGCTTATCCGCAAGACTGGTACTCGCTGACGATCGCGCCGCGGATCGCGGGCAATAAGGTGGTGGTGGGCGTAGCGGGCGGCGATCATCCGACGCGCGGATTCATCGACGCGTACGACATCGCGACCGGGGCGCGCCGGTGGCGTTTCTATACCGTGCCGGGCGACCCCTCCAAAGGATTCGAGGATGAGGCGCAGCGCGCGGCGGCGAAGACCTGGGGCGGAGAGTGGTGGAAATGGGGCGGCGGGGGATCGGTGTGGGACGGCATGGTGTACGACGCGGAAACCAATACTGTTTTCGCCGGCACCGGCAACGCCGAACCCTGGCCGGAAAAATTCCGCGGCGCCAAAGGCCTCGACAATCTGTACACATGCTCGATCGTGGCCGTCGACGCGAACACGGGCAAACTCAAGTGGTATTACCAGACGGTGCCGAACGACAACTGGGACCTGGACGCTGTGGGCCAGTTGATGCTGGCGGACCTCCAGATCAAAGGCCGCACGCGCAAAGTCATCATGCAGGCGCCCAAGAACGGCATCTTCTATGTCCTCGACCGTGTGACGGGAGAGTTTATCTCAGCGGCGCCGTTCGTGCAGGTGAACTGGACCAAGGGCTTCGACGAAAAAACGGGGCGGCCGTTCATCAACCCGGAGGCTTTTTACGACGATAAAACGCCGGTGCAGATCTTTCCCACCGGAGGCGGCGCGCACAACTGGGCGCCGATGTCGTACAACCCGTCGACCGGTCTGGTCTATCTTCCGGCTTCGCAGGGGAGCTACATGTTTCTCGCGGCCGATGAGGTAAAGGGATATCCGTTCGGACATCCCGGCGTCGCGTTTCCTTCGCGGGACGCGAAGCCGGTGGTGCCGCCGATTATCGGGCCGGAGCCTCTGTCCGGTCAGCGCGGCGTTCTGGAAGCCTGGGACCCGGTGAACCAAAAGCTGGTGTGGCGCGTGGCCGGCGGCGGCGCCATGGGCGGCGGCACGGTCACGACAGCGGGCAACCTCGTATTTCAAGTGATCAATGACGGGCGGCTGCTGGCGTACAGCGCCGATAAAGGTGAAAAGCTGCTCGAGCTCCGCACCAACCGGAACGGCGCTGGCCCGCCGATCACGTACCTGGTCGATGGCAAGCAGTACGTCGCGTTCCTGGCCGGCGCGGGTCGCCCGGCGCCAACCGCCGGGCCGACTGATGCCAAGGTGGATAATCCGCCCACGCTGTTTGTGTTCGAGGTGGGCGGCACGGCGGAATTGCCGGCCGCTCCGGCGGCGGGATCGGCGCCGCGCGCCCCCGCGCCTCCGCCGGACACGCCGCACCAGTAACCCCTTCAGACGGGCAGATCACGACGCGAGCGTCGCACCGGCTAGAATGGTTGAGATTCTCGGAGTAAATGATGCGTCTGCGGCGGTTCGTCTTATTCGCGTTTCTCTCTGCCGGCTTGCACGGGCAATGGCTGAACTTTCGCACGCCAGGAACACCGCGCGCTGCCGATGGCGCGCCGAACTTGAGCGCTCCCGCGCCTCGCGCGCTCGACGGCAAGCCGGATCTTTCCGGTGTCTGGATGCATGAGATCAGCACCGTGGCCGAAATGAAGAGAGTTTTCGGCAACCGCTTCGAAGACACCGTGAAAGTGGATGTTCCAGGCATGGAGCTCGGGACGCAGCACCGATACGCCTTCAACATCCTGCAGGACTTCAAGCCGGGCGAATCGCCGATGCGTCCGGAGGCCGCCGAGCTGATGAAGAAGCGTTCGTTCGCGAATAATCCGGAGGAGTTGTGCTCGGAAAACCCCGGGATTCCGCTGGCCGGTCTGCTGTCGGAACCGATCAAGATCGTGCAGTCGCCGCGCCTGAGCATCATTCTGTATGAAGCCGGCAACGCACATCGGCAGATTTACACCGATGGCCGCGCACTGCCGGATGAATTCAGCTTGCCGGCGTACTACGGCTATTCGGTGGGACATTGGGAGGGCGACACGCTGGTGATCGAAAGCGCCGGCTTCAACGCGAAAACTCCACTCGATGCGGCCGGCCACCCGCATAGCGAAGGGCTGCGCCTGACCGAACGCTACCGGCGCCTGGACTTCGGACACATGTACGTGGAAACCACGATCAACGATCCGCAGATGTATACCCGGCCGTTTACGATCAAAGTGCCGCATAACCTGCTCCCGGATTCCGACGTCTTCGAAAGTTTTTGCGAGAACGAGAAAGACGGCGCACACCTGCAAAAGCAATAAGGAGCCGATGGACTGCAGCACGGAGGCGGCATGAACTTTATCCGGTTTCTGCGAGCGCCGGCGCTGATCTTCTGGACCGCGGTGGCGCCGCTGGCGGCGCAGTGGCCGAATACGCCGACGCCCGGAGTTCCGCGGACGGCGGATGGCAAACCGAACCTCGCGGCCGCCTGTCCGCGCGCCCGCGACGGCAAGCCGGACCTCTCGGGTTTATGGCTGATGCAGCCCACCCGGCGGGCGAATCCGGAATTCCCCGGCTGCGAGCCAATCGCCGACGAATTCGCCAATATCGGCTTCAGTCTGAAGGGCGGCTTGCCGTATCAGCCATGGGCGGCCGAACTTGTCAAAACCCGGCGTGGCGAGCAGCGGGTGCACGATCCGATGTCGCATTGCCTGCCCATCGGCCCGGTGCGGCTGCACACGTTCACAACGCCGAGCAAGCTGGTGCAGAATCCCGGATTGCTCGTCATTCTCAACGAATGGAACGCGAGCTACCGGCAGCTTTTCACGGATGGCCGGCCGTTGCCCGCCGATCCGAACCCCTCGTGGAACGGCTATTCGAGCGGGAAGTGGCAAGGCGATACGCTCGTGGTGGAGACCAACGGCTTGCGCGATGGCCTCTGGCTTGACGCCGCAGGCAACCCGCTGACCGATGCGGCGCGGCTGACCGAGCGTTTCCGCCGCGCGGATTTCGGCCACATGGAAATCGAGATCACGGTAAATGATCCGAAGGCTTACACACGGCCTTGGACGGTCACCCTGCACCACATCATTCGAGTGGATCAGGACCTGCTGGAGTTTGTGTGCAACGAAGGGGAGCAGGACGCGCGGCACCTGTCCGCGAAGTGAAGGCGTCAGGCGCATTCCGTTCGCGAACTGCCTGTTCGATCACTTGCACACTACTCTTTGCGGACGCTACCATTTAACGATGCTGAACCGAGGTGTGCTGATAGGAATTCTCTTCGCGGGGGCGGCTCTTCATGCGCAATGGCTCAATCATGCCGATCCGCGGACACCGCGAACCAAAGATGGCAAGCCGAACCTCAGTGCGCCCGCGCCGCGGCTGAACGGCAAACCGGATTTCACGGGTGTGTGGCAGGGCGAGAAGCCCTCCGGCAAAGAGCTGGCGGCTGCCATACCTCCCCAAATCCTGAACGTCCAGGTGGATTTGACGGACCTTACCCGAAATTCGCTGAACGTATTCTGGGGGACCAAGCCCGAGGACGAGCCGCTGCGGCCGGCGGCCGCGGAAATTCTCAAACAGCGCATGACCGAGCAACCGCTCACCAGCCGTTGCCTGCCGGCCGGTGTTCCGTTTGGCGCCGGAATTTACTCCATCAAGATGATCCAGGCGCCCCAGGAAATCGTGATGCTGAATGAAACCGGCGATCCGCCGCGCCAGATTTACATCGATGGCCGCAAGCTCCCGAAGGATCCGGATCCGATCTGGATGGGTTATTCGACGGGCCAATGGCAGGGCGACACGCTCGTGGTGGATACGATCGGCTTCAACGATCGGTCATGGCTGGACACCGTCGGCCATCCGCACAGCGAATCCCTGCACTTGACCGAGCGGTACCGGCGGCCCGACTTCGGGCACATGGAAGTGGAAGTTGTGATCGACGATGCAAAATATTACACGCATCCGTTCAGCTTTAAAACGATCTTTCAGCTGATCCCGGACAGCGACGTAATCGAGTTCGTATGCGGCGAAAACGAGAAGGATCGAGCTCACATCACTAACTAACCCGTATTGCCGCGGCGCCGCTGCTAGTTCGCGACCCCCTCCTTGAGGAAGGCGACGAGCGGCGGCAGGGTGCGCGCGGGATCCTCCATGAAGGGGACGTGTCCGAGACCCGGCAGCAGCTGCAGGCGCGCCTTTCCATTGGGGATCGTGGCCGCGATGTGCTTCATTCCTTCCTGGAACGCAGCGGGCGTGCCCGCCAGCATGTCTTCGGCGCCGCCAAACACAAAAGTCGGCGCCTGGATGTGCGCCCAATCGTACACCACCGGATCGAGATAGATGACGTTGCTGATGAGCGTCTGCACACGCGCGAGACGCGGCCAATCGGCGCTGAGCGTCCAGGCGTAACGGATACGCGCGTAGGATTCAAATTCGGCGTTCCAAGCCGACGGTTTATGCGCCACGTAGCGCATCAGGCTGGCGCGAACCGTTTGGTAGGTGGAGGCCAGCGTGCGCTTGTACGCGGCGTCGGGATCGCCTACCGGGTTGCTGAAGCGCGCGTCGGTGAGCCCGATCGGATTGAGCAGGACCAGCCGCTCGGTCACGTCCGGATATTGAGTCGCGAAGCGCGCGGCGAGCATCCCGCCCATCGAGTGGCCCACCACCATCGCCTTGCCGATGTTCAGGCTTTTCAGGATGGCATTGGTGTTCCGCGCCATGTCAGCCAGGTAATACGGAATGATCGGTTTGGAGGAGCGACCGTAGCCGATCTGATCGGGCACGATCACGCGAAAGCCCTCCCTGCGAAGCGCGTCGATCACCACCCCGAAGTAAAAGCCGGCGAAGTTGTTGCCGTGGAGCAGCACGACGGTGTGACCGTTGGGCTGACCCTGCGGCGCGATGTCCATATAGGCGATGCGGACATCCTGCCCGTAAAGCGTCAACGGCAGGTACGAGCTCGGATACGGATAAGGACATTCTTCGCAGGTGATACTTCCCGGTTTCACGTCGGGGGGCGCGGCCCCGTCGCGAGCGCCGCTTTGCGCCAGGCCGGCAGTCGAGATCAACGCCACAAGGGAGAAGGACAGCACAAATTTCTTCACCATGACTACCAAGCGTAACGCACGCGACGGCGGATCGGCAGGCCGGTTGTAGCTAACCAACTCGCGCCGGCGGCGTCGAATACATCGGCCGGTTCAGATCACGGAAAGGACGGGGCATTCGTGCAGGCTGATTTGCGGGAAGCACTCAGGCAGTTGCGAAAGGCGCCGGGGGTCACTACGACCGCGGTAATCACGCTCGCGCTGGGAATCGGAGCGACAACGGCAATCTTTACGCTCGTGCACCAGGTCATGTTGAAGTCGCTGCCCGTGGCGAAGCCGGAGGAGCTGTGGCGGATCGGAGATAAAATCCGGTGCTGCAATTGGGGCGGCTATACCCAGGGCGACGACGGGAACTTCTCGCTGTTTTCCTGGGAAGCCTACCGGAATTTTCGCGCGCAAACTCCCGAGTTCGCGGATCTGGCGGCGCTGCAGGCGGGCAACGCGCCGCTGGGAGTGCGGCGCGCGGGTTCGCAGGCGCAGGCGGATACTCGTAACGGAGAGTACGTCTCGGGCAATTTCTTCCGGACGCTTGGCGTGCAGCCCTGGATCGGGCGGCTGATGACGGATGCCGACGACGAGGAGGGCGCGCCGCCGGTCGCGGTGATGAGCTATCACGTCTGGCAGGAGAAGTACGGCTCCGACCCTTCCGTGGCCGGCGCGACTTACCAGATCAACGGGCATCCCTTCACCGTCATCGGCGTGGCGGCTCCGGGATTTTATGGGGCGAAGCTGCAAGGTTTTGCTATGCCGGATTTCTGGCTGCCGCTGACAAAGGAAGTCGTGATCGACGGAACGACGTCGCGGTTGAAACGGCCGAACGGCAACTTCCTGGACATCATCGGAAGAGTGCGCCCGGGAGTCAACCCGAAAACGCTCGAAGCCAAACTGAAGGTGGAACTCCACGACTGGCTGGCCAGCCACGTGCCGGATATGGAGCCGCGCGAGAAGCAGCTCTGGACGCGGCAGACGCTGCATCTGATTCCCGGCGACGCGGGAGTAGCGGCGATGCGGGACCGGTATCAGGATGGACTGAAGCTGCTGCTGATCGCGGCGGGGTGCGTGCTCCTGGTGGCGTGCGCGAACCTGGCAAACCTGATGCTCGCGCGCGGGTTGAAAGAGCGCGCGCAAACGTCGGTGCGGGTCGCGCTTGGCGCGTCGCGCGGGCGCCTGGTACGGAAGGTGCTGGTGGAATCCTTGCTGTTAGCGGCGATCGGAGGGCTGGTCGGGATTGGAGTCGCCTATGCGGGCACACGGCTGATCCTGTACCTTGCCTTTCATCCCAACGGCCTCGACAACTACGTTCCGATCGCGGCGACGCCGTCCTGGCCGGTGCTGCTGTTCACGTTGGGAGTCTCGATGGCGACGGGAGTCGCGTTTGGGATCGCTCCGGCGTGGATGGCCTCCCGCGCCGACCCGGCGGACGCGCTGCGCGGGGCCGGCCGCGCAGTAGGGACGGGGCGGGCGTGGACACAGAAATCGCTGGTGATCGCGCAGATCGCGGTCTCACTGGTGCTGCTGTCGGCCGCGGCACTGCTGAGCCAGAGCCTGCGGAACCTGGAGCATCAGAATTTCGGATTCGAGACACAGGGCCGGTACATCGCGCGCATCAATCCCACGCTGGGAGACTATCGGGTGGAGCAAATGGAGCCGATGTTCCGGCAAATCGACGAGCGATTGCTGCGGATTCCGGGGGTGAGGACGGCGGCGCCGGCGCTGTATGCGCCCATGACGGGTGATAGCTGGAACGACGGGATTCGCATCGCGGGCCGGCCCGAGCCGCCGGCGAGCGAGGATACCGGCGCGGGGTGGGCGCGCGTGATGCCGGGCTTTTTCGAGAGCATCGGCGCGAAGATTCTGCGCGGCCGGCCGATTACCGACCAGGACACGGCAGCAACGCGGAAAGTTGCGGTGATCAACGAGGCTTTCGCGCGCCGGTTTTTCAAAGACCAGAACCCGATCGGGCAGCACTTCGGAATCGACAGAATCAAGTATTCCGGCACGTTTGAAATCGTCGGAGTGACGAACGACGTGCGCTACATGACTTACGACTATAGGAAGCCGGTGCGGCCCATGTTTTGGGTGCCGGAAGCACAAATGGTGCAGTACGACGACCCGGCTTTTCAGAGCGGCGAAATCTGGTCGCACTTTCTATACAACATCGTAATTTGGGCGCCGGGCCCGCAGCCGGAGATAGCGCAACACGTGCGGAAAGCGCTGGCGGGCGTGGACCCGAATCTGGTGCTCTACAACGTGGACCCGTACGCCAAGGTCGTGAGTTCGGACTTTCAGCAGGAGAACATGATTGCCACGCTGACCACGCTGTTCGGTGTGCTCGGGCTCGTGCTGGCCGGAGTCGGTCTGTACGGAGTCCTGGCGTACACGGTCGAGCGGCGGACGGGTGAAATCGGCGTGCGGATGGCGCTGGGCGCGGATCGCGGACGCGTGATCGGGATGGTGCTTCGGGGCGCATTCCGGCAGGTGGGCGTGGGATTGGCGTTGGGGATTCCAGCCGCGATCGCGGCCGGCAGGCTGATGACCGCCCAGTTATTCGGGGTGAACCCGGGCGAGCCGGTAATGCTGGCGCTGGCGGCATTGCTGCTCATCGTGGCCGCGCTGCTGGCATCGGTGATTCCGGCCTGGCGCGCGGCGGGCGTAGAGCCGATGGCGGCGCTGCGGACCGAGTAGCGGGCCCGGATTGCGCACCGCTTGGGCGCTGAAACCGAAGGCTCCGGCGCGCTTTGCGAAACGTACGTTTCGCAAAATTCCAGAGACTTGTTCCAAACAGAGAAGTTAGACTGACATTTCCGATTGGTACAAATCGGAGCGCGGCGTTTCGCAATCGGTTCCATCCTTCTTCCCACCCTCATTGTCTGCCCTGATGAGCAGCGAGGCGGCAGCAAGATCCGCACGATCGGGCCGTAGGGCCTTTGTTTTGTTCGCGAAAATATTTCTACCGGAAGCGTGACCAATGAGCAGGCGCCTTAGCGTGGAGGAACGATCAATGCCAGGAACGGAGAGCGAGAATACCCAGGCCAAACAGGCGTGGGAAACGAACGCGCGGCAGGCCTCAACATCTCACACTTTTTTGCGCGGGCGCCTGGGGACGAAGGCGAGAAAACGGCGGGGGTTATCCACCATGATCTGGTGCAAGACATCGTCACCGACGCCGGCGGCTTTGAGCTTCGGCAGAAACACGGTCATCGTCTTGGCATAGCCGCTGGAAGCATCCGCAGAGAACATCAGGTGGCCGGCGAAACCGGCTTCGAGGAGCGCCATCACCATCGGAACCTGCATTGCATCGTTGTTGCCGCCCTGACGATCGAAACCGACGAATGCGCCGCGCCGGCAGACGGCTTTGTGCACATACACGTTGGGGTCGACGAGGTTGCCCAGGTGGCCGATGACGATGCGCTCGGGCTTGACGCCGGCGTCCTCGAGGATATCGAGTTGTTCGAGCGCCGACTTGCCGGGAATGCCGGTGTGGGTGAAGATCGAAAGGTTGGTGGCGGCGTGCGCGCGGCCGACGGCGCGGAAGACCTTGCGTTCGTCAGCGGTGATCTCGTCCCAGGAGCCGATTTCGCCGAAGACGCCCAGCGTATCGGTGTCGGCCTGCTTGATGAGCGCCTTGACGATCTGGTCTTCGCTCATGGAGGAGATTTCCCTGGGATAAAACGGCTGCGAGTAGAAGCCGCCGCCGGCGACGATGGGCACGCCGGATTTCATGGAGACCTGGCGAATGAAGTTGATGTCGCGGCCCATGTCGGCGTGCCCGCCGTCGACGATGCAGGCAACGCCCGCGGCCTTGGTTTTGGCGACCTCTTCGGACATGAGGTCGACGCTGCGCATGATATCGGGAGGTGGAGGTCCGCCGCGGCCGGCGCGCGGCGGGAGCGGCGGCAGGCCATTGGCGGCGCGAGCCGCGGCGGCCGCGGCGGCAAACCGGGCGTTGAAATCGGGGGCGAGCTGCATGTGCTCATGAAAGAGCGTGGCGCCGCCGCCTAGATCCCCGGGAGCGTAATCCTTAAGGAGCGTGCGGATAATCGCGCCTTTCGGAAAGGTCGGATTCTGGGCGGAGCCGGAGTACGGGAATGCGGCAGCCGCGGCGCCGAGGCCGAGGAATTGGAGAGCCTGACGGCGAGTCCGGTAAACGGGCATGGTGGGACTATTGTGGTGGAAGCGACCCACTTGGATTAATCTCCTTTGCCGGAGCTGTTGCCGACCAGTTTGAGGAACTCCTCGTTGGCGCCCACGCGTCCGTGCAGCGGCACGTGGCGGGCGACCTCCAGTTTCTGCTTGAGCATGTTTTGATAGAGCGTACGCATCCCGGCAGTGGGAGCGGCCGGGGGCGCGCCCTGGGGCGGCGAATACAGGTCGGCATTGATCAGTAGTTTTTCCTTCGGCAAATAGGCCATCAGCATGTCGGCACTGTGGTTGCCCTGCGCGTAGGATTGGTCTTCGAGCTCATAAGCCATGTCCTGCACGTGAAAGATTTCCAGGACGCGAGCGCCGTCGGTGATGACGTACCTGGCGGCGCCGCCGCCGGGGCCGGCGGCAAAGCTGGCGACGGTCTCAATCGGGGCGGGACGGCGGCTGATCATGTACATCGGGCTGTAACGGGCCATGCGGTCGGGCTGCAATTCGCGCGGCGCGGCGGAGAACAGAATGTCCAGGTAATACTGTTTATTGGATTCGTGCGTAACGACGGTGGTGCCCTGTGAAAGATAGGTGCGCAGGCCGCCGGCGTGGTCGAAGTGGTGGTGAGTGTTGACGACATACCGGATGAGCTTGTTCGGCGCGAGGCGATTGACTTCTTCGATCACAGACAGCGAGCGCGCCTCGTTCTGGGGCGCTTCGACGACGGTGACGAAGTCTTTGAACTCAACCAGGACGCTGTTGTGCGTTCCTCCGGCCAGGAGCCAGACGCCATCGGCGAGTTTCTGGCTTTCGACCTTCACCGGCGTCGCGGTCGCAGTGCGCACGACCTCGGGTACGGGCATGGGGGTCACGTCGATATTGGGCTTCACGTCCGTGACGGAATACTCGTAATAGTTGTGCGCCGGGTTGAGCCGCGGGTCGCCCTGGTGGACGTGCACCAGCGTCGGAAACTCGACGCCGCCGAAATTCTTGTACCTGGTGAAGCGCATCTCGTAATCCATGTCGCCGTAGACCGGGTTCGGAAACCAGGTATCGGTCAGCTCGACGAGATTCCGGTCATTGATGGTACCGTTGACGCGGTATTTGCCGAGGGTAAAGGAGACGATGGTCACTCTGCGACCGTATTGGGAAAGGCCGGCATCCGATGCGCCGACGATGGGCAGCGAGATTGCAGTGGCGTCATTGGCCGCCAGAGCCGCCTTCAGAAAGCCGTGCGGGGTGATGGCCAACTCCAGCCGGCGCAGCTCGGGGTAAGAAACGCCGTCAAGATAGAGGCCGGTGAGAGGCACCGGCTTGTCGCCTTGCATGTCCCAGGCAAAGCTGCCGCTGAGAATGGAAGTGACATGCTCCTCGGGCATGGGCGGCCTGCCCAGGAGGGGGTAGCGGCCCTGGCGGCGGGTGTAATCCTCGCGCGACCATTGGGCCGCGTAATCGATTACGCGCGTGTAGTCGGCGACTTCGTAATGCGGCCAGTCTTCGGCGAGCCCATAGGTTTGGCCGATGCGCGAAGACCAGCCGCCGGCGGAATACCGGATGGTCTTGAGATTCTCCCCGCCCATAGCACGGAGCGAAGCTTGCAGGATGGAACGGACATCCTTCACCGACTGGGCCGTTACGCTGCCGGCGAACACGCCGAGCAAGGCGGCGGAAAAAACGAGCTTACGCATCATGTGGAAGATTCTAACCGAACGGCATGATTTTCGGGCAGGCAGCGGACACGACACTGCACCCGTCATCGAGGATGGCGGGAGGAGGCGATTGCCGATCTATGATATAGGTGCCGAGGGCCGATGGCTGAAAAACGGGTTCTTCCCAAGTCGAGAACACAAATCGAGCGGGTGCGGCGGATATGCGCGGCGATTCCCGGCACGATGGAAAAGATGTCGCACGGCGAGCCGACGTTTTTCACGCCCAAGCGGGTGTTTGCCATGTGCGCGAATAACCATCACAACGACGGTCATCTCGCGGTGTGGCTTCCGGCGGCTCCGGGGGTACAGGCGAGCTTGATTGAGGAAGAGCCGGATACCTATTTTCGGCCGCCCTACGTAGGGGGAGCGGGGTGGATCGGAGTGGAATTGGCGCAGGTCAGCGATGAGCAACTGGGCGCATTGATCCGGGAAGCATACAGCCTGATGACGGCGAAGACCGGCGCCGCCGGAGCCAAAAGACGGGCCGAAGCCAAGAGCGTTCGCCGCCGCTGAGGAATCTCCCGGATTCGTAAACTTCGGCACTCCGGGCCGAGGCGTGCAGCCCTGCGGTACCATGAAACGCACCGGGGTAGAGCTCGCATTTGTCTGGTTTTTCGCAACTGCTTGGGGTGCAGCCCAGCCGCCCGATACACCGCAAGCGGAAGCAGACCGTCTATTGGGCGCGGCGCCGGCGGAAACAGCAATCCCGCTGAAGCGGCTGCCGTTGGATATTCTTCATGACCAAAAGACGGTGTGGACGTTTCCAGCGAAGGCGGTTCGCGGCCAGCACTGGAAGCCGGTGCTCGCGGTGGGTTTGATCACGGCCGGGCTGGTCGCGCTCGATCCGCATGCGGAATCGTATTTTCATGACCGGGTAGGCTTCAGCACCTATAAAACCGGACCGTTGCGCGGGCGGAATTCGACTCTGGCGATTACGCTGACGCCCGTGGCTTTCTATCTGACGGGCCTGGCCCGGCACAAGGCGCACGCGCAGAACACGGGCCTGCTGGCGGTGGAGGCCATCGCCGATACGCAGATCGTGAGCTTCGCGATGAAGCACGCGTTCGGGCGATTGACGCCGAGCCAGATTCCGCCGCACGGCGATCTCACGGACACGTGGTTCAAATACAGAGGCTCCTTCACAAACGGCGGCAGTTTTCCGTCGGGCCATTCCGCGTCGGCATTCGCGGTGGCGGCGGTGATTGCGGGGCGTTACCGGGCACACCGCTGGGTTCCGTGGGCGGCGTATGGAACCGCGGCGTTCCTGTCGCTGACGCGGTTACCGGACCTGGCGCACTTCCCGTCGGATGTGTTCTTCGGCGCGGCGCTGGGATACGGGATCGGGCACTTTGCGGTGTTGGGGCGTTAGCACGGGCGGGACGCAGGCGGCAGTCGCTTTCCAGAGTAAATTATCCTAAAATAGCAATCGTGCAGCCCCTGGAATGGACGAGCGACGATTTCGTCTACGAGCCGCAAATGGATGCTGATCATCAGAAGCTGTTTGCGGACGCGGAAGGCGTGCGCCAGTCGCTGGTTTTCGGCAAGCCGGCCAGCCAGATCGGATTCCAGTTGTGGCATCTGGCGAAGAGCTTCTCCGCTCATGTGTCGAGCGAAGAGCGGCTGATGCGCCGGTCGCGCTACCCCGCGTTTCAATGGCACGAAGAGCAGCATCGGGCGGGCCGCACCAAGATCGCGCGCCTCACGCAAGCCGCGCACCGCAATGATGAGCTCGGGCTGCGGGACGGTTTGCAGGACTTTGCCCGCTGGATGCAGGACCACGTTCGGCTGGCCGATCGGATGTTCGCGGCGCATCTGCGGAATCACGAGCGCGGACGAGCGGCTTCGTAGGACGGGGCGGTCCGCATTTCCACCGCGAGCAGGCTAGCGGTCGGCGGCAGCCCTGGCGCGGCGGCCGGCTGTCGCGGGCTGCGGCTGCTCGGGCAAGGCCGCAATTTGCGCGGCACGCGCCACGAACGGCATCTGGGCGATGCGCGCCATAGCGATCGGGGTGAGCGCTTCGGCCTGGCGCATGAAGACCATCTCATGCGATTCGGTTTCCGAGTCGATCATGATGCAATCCCCGTTGTGAAGCTGCTCGGTGGCCAGCAGGTTCGAGATCGGCTGCACCAGCAGCCGGTCAATGGCGCGGCGGAGATGGCGCGCACCGTAGCGCGGGTCGGTGCCTTCGAGAAGGAGTTGATCGGCGGCCGCTTCGGTAAGGCGAAAAATGAAGGCGGTGGGTTTATTGTTGAGGATGCGCTCCTGCAGCCTCCGCAGCTCGATTTCGATGACTTGCCGCAGTTCGGTTTCTCCCAGGGCATTGAACACGACCATCGCGTCGAGCCGGTTGATGAACTCGGGGCTGAATTTCTTGCGCGCGGCTTCGATTCCCGTGGAGCTGAGCCTGGTCGCGAGCCGCTCGCGGCCGCCGGCTTCGGCTTTTGGCGCGATGGTGAATCCCCAGCGCGGGCGCACCAGCGTTTGCATCTCGGAGGCGCCGAGATTGCTCGTCATGAAAATGAATGCGCGCGAGAAATCGGTGCGGCGTCCGTCACCCAACGTGAGCGTACCTTTGTCCAGGATTCCGAGCAGGAGGTTCCAAAGCGCGTCGCTGGCCTTCTCGATCTCATCGAACAGCACGAGACTGATCTTGACCGATTCGGTATGGGACTTGTTGAGTGCTTCCTGACTGAGGGCGGGATGCGTCTCGCGATGGCCGAGATATCCGGGCGGCGCGCCGATCAGCTTGGCAATTTCATGGCCGTGCTGAAACTCCGCGCAATTCACCTTGACGATGGCGTTGGCGTCTCCGAACAGGCTTTCCGCCGTGGCTTCGACCAGCCGGGTTTTCCCTGAGCCGGTGGGACCTAAAAACAGAATGTTCGCGATCGGCCGGCCCGGAGAAGTCATCCCGGTGACATGCATCTGGTACAGATCGACGATCTTGCGAATCGCCTCGTCTTGACCGACGACCAAGCGCCGTAAGCCCGACTCGAGATGTTCGGCCGGGCGGCCCGGCTTGTGCGGGTCCAAACGCCAACCGGTGTTTAACATGATGCCGTCGCCTCCGATCTCCGGTCGTGGTACATCTCTGCAATTTGTCAGCCAAAACCGGAGAAGATCATCTGGTTATCCGCCAGGCGTTGATAATGGAAGAGAAACCCGACAGTTCTATCTGATTTTGGATTTCAATTTGGGCGAAAAGCCCCAAGAAGTACCAGCGCGGCGCGGTTCGTTGGGAGATTCCGCGCGATTTCAATGCCGGTCTTTCGCCTGGTGTGCGAGATTTTCGTATACCTTGCCGCCTTTGATGACGAATACCGCGCGGGCAGCGGCATTGACGTCTTGCAGTGGGTTGCCATCGAAGGCAACCAAATCGGCTTGCATACCGGGGGCGATGGAGCCGATCTGATCGCTCATCCGCAGAGACTCGGCGGAAAGCGAGGTGGCCGAGATGAGAGCCTGCATCGGGTCCTGGCCGCCGTCACGAACCCGCACGATGAACTCCCGGTAGTTTTGGCCGTGAGCTCCGGCAGTGGCATCGGTGCCGTAGACGATCTTCAGGTTGCGGTGCTTGAGCGCTTTCTTGAAGGTGTCGAGGACGATGGCAACGCCCTTTTGCATGAATGCGAAGCCTTCCTCGTTGTAGTTGCCGATGCCGAAGAACTTCGATTTGTTCTCGAGATAATTCTGGAGCACCAGCCCGACGTTGGGATCATAATAAGTGCCGTGCTGCGCCATTAAATCAAAGACGTCGTCGGTGAGATAGGCGCCGTGCTCGATGGCGGTACATCCGGCCAGCGTGGCGGCGCGCGCCGAGGCGGCCGAGTGCGCGTGCACAATGGTGCGCAGACCGAGCGCCTGGGCCTCCCCACACGCCGCCTGCAGTTGGGCGCCGGTCATGGTTTGCGCGCCCCCTTCGCGAATGCTCCTAGAGGCGAAAATTTTGATCAGGTCGGCCCCCTGCTGCTTGCGCTGGCGCACCAGCTGGCGGAGTTTTTCCGGCCCGCCGCTGGTCTCGGTAAATGCTTCGAGCGACGTCAGGATGCGCGGTCCGGGCACTACACCGCGCGCCACCGCCTCGCGGAGGTCTTTGTCCACGGCGGCGCCGGGGCTTTGCACGGTGGTGAAACCGGCGTGCAGCGTGAGGGCGAGGTTCTCGGCGATGTGCAGCATCGCCTGGGGCTCCGGCTCGGCGCTTCCGGCCAGCCTGCCGCTGTTATCGAAATGAACCGCGACGTGCGAGTGGGTATCGATCCAGCCCGGAGAGACGGTAAAGGCGGTCAGATCGTAAGTGACGGCATTGGCCGGCGGCGCGCCTCCGAGGCGGGTAATTTTCGATCCTTCGATCACCACGATCGTGTTCTTGAGCGTTCCGCCCTTGCCGTCGAACAAGGTCGAGGTCTTGAGTACGATGGGCCGCGGCTGCGCCGAAATAGCGAGAGCGCTCAGAACGAAAAGAAAGAACTTCACCGCTTCCTCCTCCTACTTCAATCCCAATTTTTTGCCCGCCGCCAGCAGAACGATGGACTCGCGGATTCGTCTTTCGCGCGTATCGGGCCGCTTCGCGAGATGAATCCACGCTACAAAGTGCCGGCGGTCGGTGGGCGCCAAACCTTGAAAAAATTTCCAGGCCTTCGCATTGGCCCGCAACGCCTCGGCCGCGTAGGCGGGGAGCTCCGGGATTTGCGGCCGCGGCGCGTAATGATTCCGCGTAGGCGCCGCGGCGATCCCGGCTTCGGCGAGAAGGCCGGCTGCGTTCAATTCCCGCCACCGCTTTCGATTGCTGTCGGACCACTTGCTGGCGGGCCTGCGCGGTGTGAATTTGCGCGCGTACCGATTCTCGTCGAGCCGCTTGATGAGGCTATCCACCCAACCAAAACACAGCGCTTCGCGGACCGAATCCTCGTAGTCGATGGACGCCACGCCCGTGTGGTCCTTATAGTAGACGAGCCAGACGCCGGCGCTGGAGGCGTGATTGTTGTCGAGCCAGTTCCGCCATTGCGGGCGCGAGCGAATGTCTAAGAGGGGAACCTCGGTCGCCATCGGATGGGCCGCTCCGGCCTATTATGTACATTCCGCAGGTCAGCCGCCACCGGTCACGGTTCCCGGCGCGGCACCCACACGTTCGGGTACATGCTCAGCACGACGTCACCGCGTTGATTGCGTGCGGTAGTGTGCATGCGGACGATGCCGTGAGCAGGCTGGGAGCGGGACGGCCGGGTGGAGACGACTTCGATCTCGGCCTGGATGGTGTCGCCGGGCCGAACCGGGGCCGGCCACTGCAGTTCGTCAACCCCGAGGCCGAGCCACGGCCCTCCCTGGGTCAGGTCCGCCTCTACCATCAGACCATTGACCAGCGAGGCGGTCTGCCAGCCGCTCGCGGAAAGCCCTTTCAGAGGGCCGCTGAGCGCTGCCTGGGCGTCCAGATGCATCGGCTGGGCATCAAAACGCCGGGCAAACTCGACGATATCGCGTTCGCTGACCTCGGCTGCGCGCGTCGTGAATCGCAGGCCGACCGTAAAATCTTCCCAATGTCGCATGCGCGGGCGGGCTACTGCTTGCGGGGCCCGCGCGGCTCCGAAGCCGGCGGCACGATGTTCTTCATGCGGAGCGTGGTCACCATGCTTCCGTAGATTTCATTGTTGTGCCCGTAATTCAGGATCAACAATGCCATGCGCAGATTTCGAGTCTGGCGGCCGCTCTCTTGCGTAATGTCGATCATCTCGGCGCCGCCGGCGTCGGTGAGGTTGTTATAGACGCCCTCGCAATAAGCAAACGCGTCGTTGAGCGCTTTGGTGAACTCGGCTTTGGTCGCGAGCTTCTCCAGGTTCTTGCCCGCATTGGGGTTGGGTTCGCCTTTAGCCTGAGAGCACCACAGAAAGTTGTAATTGGCGAGATGGCCGAGCTGCTGGCCGAATGTGCGCACTTCTTCCTGCGCGCCGGGCCGCAACCCGTAAAACTCCTCGGGCATTTTATCCGCGGTCCTCAGAATAGTATTGCGATTGTTCATATAGGCACCGCGCAGCCAGGTAGAAAGTGGATTGGCGTTCGACGGCGGCGCAGTCTGGGCTCCGGCGGCGATGGTGAGCAACGGCAAGGCGGCGAGCAGATTCTTCATCAAGTTGAGCTCCTGTGGAATAGGTATATCAAAAACCCGGGGACAGACGGGACGTTTCCCTCACTCCGGCGCGCGCCTGATTTTGGCCGGGCGCTCCGAAATTTCACGAGCCTCCTCGAGGGCCCTCCGCAGGCGGCGATCGCGCGCCAGCGGGTCGCGGTAATAGAAGATGGCGAACAGAATCCTCCGGCGCCGCAAGGGCGACATCCGCTTCCATCCCTCCGCGGCGCGGCCGTCGCGAGCGAGGGCCACGCGGATAAACGGGGGCAACTCGCGCTCCGCGTCCATGGTAGCGAGAAGCCGCTCGGCGATCTGATCAGCCCGCCGCCGGCGCGCTTCGGCGCTCTTCACATCGGTGATCCAGTTGGCGATTTCCTTGCGTATCGAATAATTCAGCTGATCATACCAGCGGCGCAGGGCGGGGTCTTCCGATAATGCCGCCGCCAGCTCCACCGGCGGCGTGACGGTTCGTTCGTCGGTGTCGAGTTCGAGGCGAAAGCGCGCCCGGTCACCGAGGGCGGCGCGCGCGCCGGCCTGCATCCGTTTGTTCACGAGCAGAATATGGCGGCCAGCGCCTTCGGGAAACAGCGACGTGCGAAACGGGAATCCGTTAATCGAACCCTTCACCTTCAAAAGCCCGTAGGTGCCCCAGGTCTTGCCGGCGTCGAAGGGAATGCGCGCGATGGTCCAACCCAGCCGCCGGTCGCCGCGCTCAAGCAACGCCTCAAATGATTGGGCCTTAGGCATTCGGATCTTGTCGTTATCATAGCGATGTTGGCATTGGGCGCCGTGATCCGCGGGCGGTCCAAGCCGGCCGTTCACCGGTGGGATCCCGGCATTCGCCGATTTCTAATCGAAAGGCCGGCTCCCGGCTGTTAGGCTGCTGCCATGGAATACGACGAGAGATGGCAACGCCAGCAAGAGCGGATGGCGCGGTTGCAGGAGCGCTGGGCTCGCAAGCAGGAGAGGTGGGCGCGCCGTCAGCAAAGGTGGGCGAACCGGCAGCACCACTGGGGGCACCGCCGCAGCCCCGCCCACGGCATTGTGTTCAGCGTGGCGGTGATTGCGCTGGGCGTGCTGTTTCTGCTCGACAACCTGGGGATTGTCAGTTTCCACGACGTAGCGCGTTACTGGCCCGTGATCCTGATCGCGCTGGGCGTAGTGCGGCTAGTGGATTCTCACGGGACCGCCTCGGTGGTGTTCGGTGGGATTCTCGCCGGGGTCGGCGGCCTGCTGCTGCTCGACAACTTCGGCATTATTTATTTCGACTGGCGCATCTTCTGGCCGGCGATTCTGATCGGAGTCGGGATTCTGATGCTGTTGCGAACGTATCAGTGGCAGGAGGCGCGGGGAGCGGCGAGCCAGGCGCCGAACGCACCGCCCGCGCCCGGCACGATCAATTTCTGGACCATGTTCGGGGGCGGGGAGCGCCGCATCGACGCCAAGGACTTTCGCGGAGGCGAAGTCAGCGCCATGTTCGGAGGATTCGAAATCGACCTGCGGGGCGCCGCCATGGCCGAAGCACAAGCCACCATCGACGTAAGCGTCATGTTCGGAGGCGTGGATATTCAGATTCCGGAGGGCTGGCTCGCCGAAATCAAGGGGACGGCCCTGTTCGGCGGATTCACCGACGACACCAATCCTCCACAGCCCGGCCAGCCGGCGCCGCGGTTGATCATAACCGGCTACGCTATGTTCGGAGGCGTCACCGTTTCGAACTGACGAGAGCCGGCCGCCATGCATCCCATACTGATGAGCCGGGCGCGCCTGGCCTTTTATCTGCTCGCCTGGGTTCCGCTGGCCGGCGCGGCCGCCGTCTTCCTCAAGGAAGCGCGGCAAACGTGGACGTACAGCCTGGCGACCGCCGCCGGGCTGGCGCTGTTCTACGCGCTGGTGTGCCTGTCGCCGTGGTACACGGGCCGCTACCTGCCCCTGCAGCCGGCGGGCTTTGGAAAACTTCTGGTGAACCACACGGCGGCGGCCGTAGTGGCGGCGGCCCTGTTGCTCGGCCTCGCCAGCCTGCTGGGGGTGCCCGAAGCGCAGCGGGTCTTGCTGTTCGTCTCCGGTGTGCTGCTGTACCTGCTGGCGGCGGCCTTGCATTACGTTCTGTTCTCGTTTCAAAACACTCGCGAGGCCGAAATCCGCATGCAAGCAGCACGGGTGCAGACGCGCGAGGCCGAATTGAAGGCGCTGAAGGCGCAGATCAATCCCCACTTTCTCTTCAACAGCCTGAATTCCATCAGCGCGCTCGCCACCGCTGATCCGGAGCGCGCCCGCGAAATGTGCCTGCGGCTGGCGGAGTTTTTGCGAGCCACGCTGAACCTGGCTGAGGAAGAGATTATTCCGGTAGAGCAGGAACTGACGCTGGCGCGCACGTATCTGGAGGTGGAACAAGTGCGTTTCGGAGACCGTCTGAAATTCGCCGAATCGGTCGCCCCGGGTTGCGCCGCCTGCACGGTGCCCTCGCTCATCCTGCAGCCGCTGGTTGAAAACGCGGTGAAACACGGAATTGCCGGGCTGGTGGAAGGCGGCGAAATCCATCTCGGCGCCGATTGCCGCGACGGGATGCTCCGCATTACAGTGGATAACGATTACGACCCCGACTCGGCGGGCAATGGCCGCAATGGAGTCGGTCTGGCGAACGTGCGCGACCGCCTGAAAACGATTTATCAAAAAGAGGCTCGCATCAGCACGCAAACGGGCGACCGCCGTTATTCGGTCACCCTGGAGTTTCCCTGCCAATGACGAATCGCATCAGCGCGGTGATCGTCGACGACGAAGAGCTGGCGCGGCAGGTGTTACGCGAATACGCGCGCAGCATACCAGATTTGGAGATCATCGCGGAGTGCGCCAACGGCTTCGAAGGCGTCAAAACCATCACGGAGCGCAAGCCGGACCTCGTCTTTCTTGACGTGCAGATGCCGAAGCTCGACGGATTCGAGGTTCTGGAATTGATCGGGCGGGAGATTGCGGTCATCTTTACCACCGCGTACGACACGTACGCCATGCGGGCCTTCGACGCTCACGCGGTAGACTACCTGTTAAAACCGTTCCGGCTCGATCGCTTTCAGACCGCGGTGGAGCGGGCCCGGCAGCGAATCGGCACGCCGGCGCCGCTCGCTCCGGAGCTCACCGCCGCGGCGCGGGGCCCCTCGGCCTACGCCGCGCGCGTGGTGGTGAAGGATGGGGCGAAAGTGCATGTGATCCCGGCCGCCCGCCTGGACTATGCCGAAGCTCAGGACGATTACATCGCCCTGCACAGCGAAGGCAAGGCATATTTGAAGCAGCAGACGATCGCAACGCTGGAATCCGCGCTCGATCCGCAACAGTTCATCCGCATCCACCGGTCGTACCTGGTGAACCTGTCGCGAGTCGCGCGGATCGAGCCGTACGGCAAGGAGAGCCATGTCGCGGTGCTGATGGATGGAACGCAACTCCCGGTTAGCCGCGCCGGGTACGACCGCCTGAAGTCACTGCTGTCCACCTGATCACAACCCGGGCAGCCGCTGCCGGAACGGAGGCACCTGCCGTTCACTGACGACAATCTCGGTTGCCGCCGCATCCGCCATCACCAGGAGAAAGCCGCTCTTGAAATACGGTTTGATCTCCTTAATGCGGCCGAGGTTGACGAGCGCGTCGCGCCGCGCGCGAAAAAACAGATCCTCGGGCAACGCGGTCTCCAGCTCGTTCAACTGATAGTTGACCCAAAAGGACTCGTTCGCGGTTTTGGCGCGCACGATGCCGCCCTCCACCTGAAACCATAAGATCTGCTCCACGGGGACCAGGACGAGGCGGTCGCGCGTGCGGCAGACGACGCGGCGCAGGGCTTTGGAGCGGTCCTGCGCGGCGCGCAGCAGATTTTTTCGTTCGGCGTCCTTGTCTTCCGAATAAGTGTTCAAGCGGCGCGCGCGATCGATGGCTTGCGCCAGGCGCTCGGGCTCGACCGGCTTCAACAGATATGCCAGCGCATTCACCTGGAAGGCCTCGAGCGCGTGCTGGTCGTAGCCGGTTGTGAAAATGACGAGCGGCAGCGGCACTTTCGACGGAATGGAGCGCACCACCTCGAAACCGGTCAGCCCGGGCATTTCGATATCGAGGAAGAGAATGTCAGGCTGAAGTTCTTCGATCTTCTCCAGAGCATCTAGCCCGTCCTGCGCCTCTCCGGCGACGACGATGTCGGGATGGCTTTTGAGCAGCCGGCCGAGCCGCGAGCGCGCATCGGCCTCATCGTCAACTATGAGGCTTCTCATGACCGTTGCGCCCGGACTGGCGCGGCATCAGCAGCGTGACGCGCGTCCCTTCCGGCATTCGCGGCTCCAGAGTGACGCGCGCGCGCTCCTGGTACAGGGTTGCCAGCCGCTGCGTGATGTTTCGCAAGCCGACTCCGTTTGACTCGGAGCCGTTGGCGCGGCCATTGCCGGGGCCTTGCGGACCGACGCCGTCGTCTTCCACCGCCAGGCAGATCTGATCGCCTTGCGCCTTCGCCGAAATCCACAAGCGCCCGGCACCGGTTTTCGGCCCAAGGCCGTGCTTGAGCGCGTTCTCCACTACCGGCTGCAAAATCAGGGAAGGGACGGGATCGAGCCTGACCTCCGGAGAAACGTCGATTTCGACCTGCAGCCGGCTGCCGAAGCGCGCCTCTTCGATCTCGAGATAGCTGCGGAGGAATTCGATTTCTTCGTGAATGGGCGCCAGCGGCCGCGAAGAGTGCGCCAGCACATGGCGAAATACCTTCGCCAGCCGAAGCGTCATGGTCTCGGCGCGCGGCGGGTCGGTCACGATCAGGTTGGCGATCGTGTTCAGCGAATTAAACAGGAAGTGCGGGTTGATCTGCGCGCGCAGCGCACGCAACTCCGCCTCGGTGACCTGCTGCAGCAGCAGCGTCTCGCGGCTCTGGCGCTCCACCATTTCACGCTCGAGGCGGAGCAGGTCCAGCCGGCTGCCGAACTGCTCGGCGACGCCGCGCAGGTAGTCGACTTCCTGGCTCACGATGCCGCGGCGCGCCAGACCGGGCGAGATGGCCAGCACGGAAATGACCCGTCCTTCGGCGCGCACCGGCACGAGCCATTCGAGATTCTTCAGGTTCAGAAGGGAAGCCAGCGGATGTCCGCACGGTAATTCGGACACCTGGCCGTCATGAATTTCCGCCGGCCACAGCGCCTCAGGCAGCCGCGCGAGGCCTATCGAACGCACATCTTCCAAGCCGAGGGTTTTACGAACGGAGCCTTCCACCGCCGCCGTTACTTCGGATTCGCTGTACAGCCGCTGCACCTGCTCACTGATTTCCCTGACCGCGTTCCGGTAATCGGAAGCGTTAAAGATCCAGCGGTTCACCAACCGGACCGCCTTCCGGTCCAGCCTGGAAAAGCAAACCAGCAGCGCCGCCGCCAGCAGCGTCATGACGAAGAACCGGACCGCCGAAGGGTACTCGGTGTAAGACGAAAGGCGCTGCACGAAGGGAGCATTGACCACGAGAATCAGGATGGCGGCGGCGATGCTCGCGAGCACGATTCCCACCGTGTAGCGAATAAACAGATCGGCGAAACGGAAGCGCGCAAAAAGGAAGAACGTCCCGATCACGACCAGCAAAACCGATTGGTGCCCGATGACGCCCAAGGTGCAGCGCAACCAGTCGGTGAGCTGTACATTGGTTTGCACGATAACGGACAAGGTCGTCAGCACCAGGCCAGCCAATACCACGAGATAGGAGAACCGCAAGGATCGCGAGACCGACCGGCCGCGCAGGAGCAATGCCGCCGATGCCAATCCGAGGAAAGTGGCGTTGTAGGCCGAGAATTCCTTGAGGCCGAGCGGAACCACCGGCGGGCCGAGGAGCGCCGCCCAGAAACCGATGACGATCACCGCCGCGTCTACGTAAGCCAGGGCGGTCAAGTACCGCCAGCAGACGCACTGCCAACGTTCGAGGGCGAGGTGGCGCCAAATCGCGAGCAAGGGGACGGGCCAAAGGCCGGCTCCTGTGAATTGGATGGCCAAAGCAACGGAAACCACGCCGGGGTCGTCGGGCGTCCCCTGCGGATGTTGCAGGACGGTTACGAAGCCGCCTGCGTTCCACAGCAGGGCACAGACAGCGAGGAGGATGTTCGAGACGGGCGTTCCGGGCAGCCGCGCGGCGCGGATCGTCAGCACGAGCAGCAGGAGCGAGATCACCACTCCCACCGTGAACCCAATCAGATTGGCCGCCAGATAAGGAGCGACAGCGCCGGCCCCGATCATTTGAAGTCCTCTCGCCTCCAATCAGCATAGTCCAGCCGGCGCCCGGCCGCTGGATGGAATGCGCTGAGCGCGGAAAATCGGGCTTGAGCGCGGATTGGAGAGTGTGAGCGGCGGGCGGACGCGCTTCGCGCGCGCGGTGACGCCGAATCAGTCATCCGCGCTCACCGCGTCTGCTCCGCGCTTAGCCGATTTCCGTGGCGATTTTCGCGGCTCCGCCCGAAGCTGACTACGAGGGGATGCCACCTATGATTACCGCCAAGTTTGCTTTCGTGGGGATCATTTTCATTGCGCCGCTGATTGCCGCGCCATACGCCGCGACCGATGACCTGACTCTCGCCAAAATCTGGAACGACACAGCCGCTCGATATATGGATCGCGGCGCGTATGAGGAAGCGCGCCAGCTCTATCTGCGTTCGCTGCCTGTATTCGAACGGGCTCTTGGGGCTGAACACTCCGCCACCATCACCACGATCGGCAATCTCTGCGGAGCCTCCGTTCATCTGACCGCCTATGTCGACGCCAAGCCGCTATGCACCCGAGCGCTGGCGCTTCGCGAGAAGGCGTTCGGCCCCGACGATCTCACGGTGGCCGAAAGCTTGAGCGACCTCGCGCTTGTCTACGTGGGCGAAGGAGACCTGCGCCGGGCCGAATCGCTTTTCCAGCGCGCCCTGCGGATTGAAAGCGCGCGGCCCGACTCGACGGACATGCCGAGGCTGCTGAACAATCTGGGCTTCCTCTATTTCCATAAGAAGAAGTACGGGCGCGCGGAAACTTACTTTGAGAGCGCCATCACCTCAATTGAACGCAGCCGCGGATCCGAAGACCCCGACCTGATCGCGATGTTCGGCAACGCCGCGACCGTGTATCTAGCGAATCATGAGTACCGCGCTGCCGAAGAGCGCTATCGCCGCGCCCTGGCGCTCTCGGAACGCTTGTACGGCTCGCCACAGGCCAACAACACGCAAGCGCTGATCGGGCTGGCGCGCGCCGAAGCCGCACAAGGCCGTCGTTCGGAAGCCGGCGTCTTTTTGCAGCGCGCCCGCGCCCTGTCTGGCGCCGGTCCCAACACGTACCTGCAATGGCGGCGAGCCCTCGACGCGGCGGAATCGGATATTCTGCCCAGGTAAGAGCCCGCACCGAAGTTGACACTGATATAATTCCGGATTCCTTCTATGCCGGATCCCGCGATTACGGTCGGGAGAAAAATCACACGGCGATTGATGCCGTTCCTGTTCGTTCTATACGCCACGGCATATATCGACCGCGTCAACGTCGGTTTCGCCGGCCTGGACATGACCAAGGACCTGGGTTTCTCCAACGAGGTCTTCGGGTTCGGATCCGGCATATTCTTTTTCGGATATTGTCTGCTGCAGATTCCGGGCGCGATGCTTGCGGAAGTGTGGAGCGCGCGCAAATGGATAACGTGCATCATGATCTTGTGGGGCTCGCTGGCCGGGCTGACCGGCACGATCCATACCGCCGGGCAATTCGCTGTCATCCGTTTTCTGTTAGGCGTGGCCGAGGGCGGCTTTTTCCCCGCGGTGGTCATTTATCTGACGCATTGGTATCGCGAGGCCGATCGGGGCAAGGCCATCGGCATGTTCATGGCCGCCATCCCGCTCTCGAATGCAGTGGGCGCTTCGGTTGCCGGGCTCCTGCTACGGCTGCACTGGTTCTCGATTCCCGGCTGGCGCTGGCTGCTCATTCTGGAAGGTGCTCCCGCGTTGCTGGGCGGCGTGGCGGCTTTCTTCTATTTACCGGAGCGCCCGAAGGACGTGCGCTGGCTTTCGGTCGAAGAGCGCGATTGGCTCACCGCCGCGCTTGAGCGCGAACAGAGCCGGAAGCGGGCTGAGCAGCAAAGTAAGCCGTCGATTCTCGCCGCCCTTCGGCATCCGGCGGTCCTGGGCGTCGCGGCATCCTATTTTCTGGTGAACTGCGGTGGCTACGGTCTCACCATCTGGCTTCCCAAAATCGCGCAAGCAGTCTCCGGCCTCGATGCCATGGGGGTAAGCCTTGTGGTAGCGATTCCGTGGGCGGTCGCGATTCCCGCGATGGTGCTGAACGGCTGGCACTCGGATCGAACCGGGGACCGCCGATGGCATGCCGCGGTGGCTGCGCTGCTGTTCGGCGCCGCCCTAGCGATTAGCCAGCAGTTCTCGATGTACCCAGCGATCGCATTCATGGCGGTCACGCTCGCGGCGGCCGGCGATATGGCGTACTTTCCTCCCATGCTCGCGCTTCCCACCGAGCTGATGAGCCAGGGCCGCGCCGCCGCCAGCTTCGGATTCATCAACCTGACGGCGAACCTCGGCGGCTTCGCCGGCCCGTACGCCGTCGGTTTTCTGACCGACCTCACGAAGAGCTATTCGGCGGGCGTGTACCTGATGGTGGCCACCGCAATCGCCGGTAGCGCGGTAGCCGCCTGCTTACGCCAAAAGGACAAAGTGACGCTGGGCACTCGCTCCGTGATCGCTACGGGCAACTCCTGACGCCAGGCTCTCCTTCGACTTGCAAGCCCCAACCAATCAGTGCAGCGGAATCCGAAACAGGTTGCCCTCGAAATCGTGCTTGGTGAAAACGAACGTGGAAGGATCGGGTCCAGGTCGAAGATTGCCTCGGCCCAATATCTGGATGCCCGGCACATTCAAGCGGTCCGCGCGCGAGCTGATGCCGGACACCGGCAAATCGGGCAACAGTTTGCCTGGCGCCAGAGGAACTGCAATCGTGATCCCCGCCGTGCTTTCTGAAGTATCGGTCGCGACGTAAAGAGTTTTCCCATCCGCCGACCACTGGACCGGACAGCCAAACGTGCAAATTGTGCGTACTTCGCTGCCGACCGTGGAGTAGGCCATCACGTGATTCGTCATTTCGTCGCCCGCGATGGCGGCGCCAACAGCCACCCACTCTCCCTTTGGCGAAGTACCCAGGAGATTAAAAATGGGTGAATTGTTGATGCGCGACTGACCGGTACCATCTTCCTTAATACGAGCGACAAAGTTGCGTTGATCCGCCAGTTCCCGGAAGATCAGTTCTCCATTGGCCCCGAACGAGACTTCGTCGCCACTGTGAACCACAAGATGGGGAGGCGCGTGCCGATCCAGAGAAGCCAGCCAGATTTGAGACTCTCCGCCGGTCTTCGTTGTGTAGGCCACCTCCTTTTCGTCGCCGGAAATTGCGTAATCGATGACGGAAGTTCCCGGCAGCAGCCGGTCGGCCTTGCCCGATGCCAGTTCCGTTACCCGGAGTTCGCTGGGCGATCCGGGGTTCTGTTGCATCAGATAGTACACGCGCTTGCCGTCGGGCGACATCCTCGGATCAAACGCGAAGCCTTCGGAAGTTACCGGATGCTCACCGTTGGGATCGTGGACCCAAATCGAACTCTGCCGGATTCCCACGGCGGCGATCAGCGAGCGGCCGTCCGGCGCCACTGCCAAGCCCTCCTCCTCGGTGGGTCCGAAGGTGATCTGCTCGGGCGCGCCTCCAGCAAACGGTTGGCGCCACAGGTGCGACCCGCCGCGGCCCAGCCAGCCATATTCTCCGCCGCCGTTGAGCGCGGGTTCGGCGCCAAAGTACATCCACTTGCCGTCTGGCGACCAACCGGCGGCCGTGCAGCGGCCCGGTGGTCCGACGCGCCTTCCGTCCGAACGGCCGTCGATCGGAACCAATCGGCAGGGGATCCACGTCGCTGTCCGGTCCATCTCCACGACGAGCGCCCATCGGCCGTCGGGTGACGCGTGGGAATAGTGTGCCATGGCGCGTTGGTGCGCCGGAAAGTAAATGGGGCGCTCCTGCCCGCGGTCTTCGGCGGCGGTCACGATTCCCATGTGCAGGCCGGTCATGATTTCGGAAAAGAGGATGTGCCCGTTACCCATCCAGGTCAGCCCCGAAGCATTCGGCAGCAGACGGGTCGGGGGCCCGCCGAGCACCGGCACCGTCCAGGTATCCCACGTCGTCTGACCGGGAATGACCGAGGTGTAGGCCACGCGCGAGCCATCCGGTGTAAAAGTGGGACCGTACTTCAGCGCAGAATCGTTGGTGAGCTGCACCGACTCGCCGTTGGGGAGCAGTTTGACATAGATCTGGCCGCGGCTCAGGAAATAATCACCGCCGCGAATGAATGCCACCATACGGCCGTCCGGAGATAGTGCCGGGGCGGTGACCGCGTCGTTGAATTGGGTGAGCTGGACGTACTCCGACGGAGAGGTGACGGGCGACCTGGCGCCGAAGAAATGTCGGACGCCCGCCGCCAAACCGGCCAAGGCCAGCAGTGCGGCTGCGGCGATCACTGCGTTTCTGCGGCGCTCCCGGTTGACCGCGATTTGCTGACTGGCTGTGTTGCTCTGCGAGTCGATTTCCCGCCGGGCCCGCGCCAGGTCGGCACGCATATCCGAAGCGGTCTGGTATCGCACCGCGGGGTCTTTTTCGAGGGCGCGCAAGATGATCCGCTCCAGTTCGGGCGCGAGAGCCGGATTGCATTCGCGCGGCGGCTGCGGCTTCTGATTCAGAATGGCGTCGAAGGTCACGTTCCGGGATTCGCCGCGGAACGGCACCACTCCGGCGGCCATCTCATAAAGCACTATGCCCAAAGAGAACAAGTCCGTGCGGCCGTCGACGGAGCCGCCGCGCACCTGTTCCGGAGACATGTAGGAGGCAGTGCCCATGGTGGTGCCCGGCGTGGTCAAATCCAGATCCGCGGAAGGCCCGCCGTCCGGGGCGGCCCTGTCGGCTGCGGCCGCAGATATGGGCTTCGCGAGTCCGAAATCCAGAATCTTGACGATGCCTTTATTGGTAAAGAAAATGTTCGCCGGCTTGATATCGCGGTGCACGATACCGAGCGAATGGGCCGCATCGAGCCCGTCGCTGACAGAGATACCGATTGAAAGCAGCTCCTCGTTGGAGGAGCGCCCGGTCCCGATGCGCTGCTTCAAGGTCTGGCCTTCGAGCAGCTCCATAACCAGATAGGGGTGGCCCTTCTCCTCGCC
>DATGII010000245.1:0-33279 GCA_035295805.1 Bryobacteraceae bacterium
CGTCCGCGCCCTCGAGAATGCGGCGGCCTTTCCAGGTGATCAGGTCCGGATCGCCGGGACCGGCTCCGACGAGATAGACCTTGCTCATACGCCGTAGACCGCGTCGAGGATCTTGCGTGCGCCGCGCGCCAGTAGGTCCGCGCCGAGCTCCGCGCCAATACGCGCCGCGTCCGCGATCGGACCTTGCGACTCCCCGCGCACCAGCTCCGTGCCATCGGGCGACGCAACTACCGCGGCAATCCGCAGAGTTGCGCTATTCACGGTGGCATACGCGCCGATTGGCACCTGGCAGCCCCCGCCGAGCGCCGCCAGCACGCCGCGCTCCGCGATCACCGCCGCTCGCGTGGTCGCGTGGTCGAGGGCTTCGCACGCGTCGCGGCCGGCTCCCTCGGCGCGAGTCTCGATCGCCAGGGCGCCTTGCCCGACGGCGGAACACATGACGTCGGCCGGCAGCAGTTCCGCGATGCGATCGCTCCAACCGAGCCGCTTCAGGCCCGCCGCCGCCAGAACGATAGCGTCGTACCGGCCTTCGTCCAGCTTGCGCAAGCGCGTATCCACGTTGCCCCGTATCGTTTCGATCTCGAGGTCCGGACGCAGTTGCCGCAACTGCGCCGCGCGGCGTAATGAGCTCGTCCCCACGCGCGCTCCCGGCGGCAGATCGGCCAGCCGCCGTCCGACGATCGCATCGCGCGGATCTTCGCGCACCGGAATCGCGGCGAGCACCAGTCCCGCCGGCAGCTCGGTCGGCAGATCTTTCAAGCTGTGCACCGCCAGGTCAGCGCGTCCGTCGAGCAGCGCCTCTTCGATCTCTTTCGTAAACAGCCCTTTGGTGCCAACCTTCGCCAGCGGCACGTCGGTGATCTTGTCGCCGGTGGTTTTGATGATATCGATGCGCGTCTCATGCCCGAGATCGGAGAGCTTTTGCTGCACCCAATGAGCCTGCCACAATGCGAGCTGGGAACCGCGCGATGCGATCACGAGCATGGTTCAATCCTGAAGATGAAAAACCTTCTTGATCAGCGCGACGGCGTGCGCGCCATCGGGCTTGCCCGCCTGCACCCGCAGCTCCGAGATGGGCCCGTGCGCCACCTTGTTGATGATGGCGCGCGTGGCCGCCTCCAGCGCTTCCTGCTGCTGCTCGGTGAAGGGCCCGTACCGCCGTTTGACCTTTTCCACTTCAGCCGCGCGAATGCTTTCAAGCTGCTCCTGCAGGCCGACGATGGTCGGGGTGATCTCCACCACCTTGAGGCGCGCCATCATGCGCTCGACCTCTTCGGTGACCAGTTCCTCGGCGCGATCCGCCTCCTTCATGCGTTCCCGAAGGTTGGCGTTCACTACTTCCTGCAGGTCGTCGATATCGTAGAGGAATACGTTATCGAGATCATTGATGGCCGGATCAATGTTGCGCGGCACCGCGATATCGATCAGGAACGCCGGCTTGTTGCGCCGCGCGGCGATCACGCGCTGCATTTCTTCCTTGCGCAGGATGTATTCGGTCGCGCCGCTGGAAGCAATCAGGATGTCGACTTCCGGGAGCGTGCTTTGAAATCGGCTGTATTCCACGGGCGTGCCCTGGAACAGCTTCGCCAGTTCTATGGCGCGCTCATAAGTCCGATTCGTCACGAAGACATGGGTCGCGCCGGAGCGCCGCAAGTGCCGCGCTGCGAGCTCTGACATCTTTCCCGCTCCGACGATCATGATGGTTCGTCCGTTGAGCGAGCCGAAGATCTTGCGCGCCAGTTCCACCGCCGCGTAACTGACCGAGACCGCCATCTGCCCGATGCCGGTTTCCGAACGCACGCGCTTGGCCACGTTGAAGGCGCGCGTCAGCAACCCGTCCATCCAGCCGCAGACCGCGCCGGTTTCCTTGGCCGTGTTGTAAGCGGCTTTCAATTGGCCGAGAATCTGCGGCTCGCCCACCACCATCGAATCCAGGCTCGCTGCCACGCGGAACAGGTGATGAATCGCCTCGCGGCCTTCATAACGGTAGAGGTGCGCCGCGATGCTGTCGGAGCTGATGGTTTTGTGATCCGCCAGAAAGGCATCCACGGTCGACTGCGGATCCACGCCATCTTCGGTCGTGATCGTGATCTCCACGCGGTTGCAGGTCGAGAGAATGACTGCCTCGGTCACCCCCGCGCGCGTCCGCAAATCCTTCAGCGCCGACGCCAGCGAATCTTCGGGAAAGGCCAGGCACTCGCGCACTTCCACCGGAGCGGTCTTGTGACTGACTCCTGTCAACAGCAGTTTCATTGGTGAAGCAGCATCGCTCCCAGCCGCGAGTGAGCGACCCAGGTGATTGCCGAAAATCCCAGCACGGTAACCGTCATAATCGCCGCTTTGCGCCCGCGCCATCCCGCGGTCGTCCTCAGAAAGACCAGGACGAGGTAAGTGCCCCACGTGAAAAACGAGATCGCGATATCCGGCTGGCTGATCCACGCAGTCTTATGCTCGATGAAAGCCCAGGTGCTGGCCGCGATCACCGCCAGCGTCATTAACACGAAGCCCACCCCCATCGAGCGGGAAATCAGATCGTCCAGTGTGCCGAGCGCCGGCAGCCGGTAGTAGAACTTGCGCGGTTTTTTCGCCTTTAGCTCGCGTTCCTGGAACAGATACAGGAGCGACGCCACGGCAGTTACCACTAAAGCCGCGATGCCGAGCAGCACCAGCACGATGTGCACCGTGAGCCACACGTTGCGCACCACGGGATTACTCCAGGCCCCTACCGGGTTGCCCAGCGTGGCCATCAGCGACATCACGAAAACCAGGGGGAAGATGAAGGCGCTCAGGCTCGCCATCTTGTAGCGCCACTGCACGAACAAATAGAGAATCGCCACCAGGAACGAGCACATCGAGAGCGTTTCGTAAGTATTGGCGATGGGGCAGCGGTTCGAGAGTATACCTTCATCCACGATCGAGACAAAGTGGAAGACGGCTCCGAGCGCGAACGCTCCCAGCGCCACACCGAACAGGTGCTCCCGCCGCCGCACGAGCATAAGTATCGAGTGCAGCAGGCCGAGCGAATACAATGCAGCAGCCACGCGCAGCCATATGACGCTCATTTCAGCCATTGCTGGTTAAAACCCTTTGAGTACAGGCTTATTATATCGCGGCGCGGCGTTTTCGGAGTGCCATCTCCGGAAATCGGGCATTACCGCAAAGCCGCCTGCGGCTGAGACTCGAGAGCGAATTCCGCATAAATATTCGCGCCGTCCGGGATAAATTTCCGGATCTGCAGATGTTGTGTTCCGGCCAGCGCAAACGCCTTTTGTTGGAAGTCATCCTGCTGGGCCGGCGTTAGCGGCGCGGGTATCTGCTCCACGCAAAAGACGGCCAGGGAATCGAGTTTGGCGGACCGGATCGCTTCGGCCAGGTCCCGATAGAGCCCGGGCTCCGAAAAATCGAGGTTCCACCGGAGCTTGTCGCGCAGTAATTCCATATGCCGGCTGCCCTTCGTAAGCGCGTATTCATCCACCGCCGTTTGCATCGGCAGCTTCCGCATAAAGTGCCAGTGCCATTTGTGATAGTGGGTAAAAAAACCGATCAGGTTAAATTGGTCGACGTACACCGCGGCAGGAGCGGGAATCGCGGCATCGAACAGGCGCATCTCGCGCGTGAAGAGTTCTTCAGAGCGCTTCGGATACTCCTCAAAACGCGAAACCGAAATCGCAACGATTCCTCCCGCTGCGATTGCCGCCAGTCCCCACATCCATCGCGGGCGCCGCATAGCCGCGAACCAGCGATCGAGACAAATGCCCGCCGTCATCACCAGGAACGGGAACAGAATGAACTGCTGGCGCAGCAGCCCGCCGAAGGGATATTTGCCGAACGAGCCGGCTACCGCCAGTTCGCCCAGGATGATGCAGAGCAGGAACACCGGCGCCAGCGCGTGCCGGCGCGCCAATGCCGCGGTTGCGATAACGATAATTACGAGACCCGCTGCGATTTTTTCGAATACGCCGCGGCTTACGATCTGCCACGGCGAAAAGAGATTGAAAAGGCTGTGCAGGTTGCGGAGAAGGAATTTGATTCTCGGTTCGCCCGCGGCCCCGAGGTAGCCGGAGACATGGTTCAAGTTGGTGGTATTGAACCGGATATGCGTGTAGTACAACGCAGCCATCACAGCGATAACCGGCAGAAAGGTCAAGCCGTGGGCGAGCCACATCCTTCGCGGCAGCCGTCTGTGAGCCGCGCAAAATCCGATCAGCAGCAGCGCGCACCCGCCTATATAAAAGAAGGCGTAATAATGCGAGCACACGGCCAGTATCGCGAAGCCGGCAAAACGGCACCGCGACTTCCGCATCCCCCGCACTTCGGCGGCCGGCAACAGATCGAGAAAATAGTAAAACGAGAGCACGATGAACAATGTGCTCAGCATGTACGATCGCACCGAAATGGCAATCTCCACGGTCGGCATCGCCAGCCCGAAAGCCAGCGCCGTAAGGGGCGGCGCCACTGCCGACGATGACACCTTCTGCATGATTCTGCCCACCACATACACCGACCCGAGGCCGCTCAAAATCGGAATCGCCCGGTACAGCAGCACCGCCCGCCCCACCGTCACCAGAACCTTGAGCAGCAGGTAGAAAAGCAGGGGATGATCATTGTGCATGTACTCCCACCAGAAAGCCTTGAAGTTATCCTGTTGGGCGATGAAAACATGCCAGTAACCGTCGTACTCGACAAACTGGGTCGCGCCCAGGTAGAGCATCGGAACCGCACTGGCCAGGCACGCGAAGATCAGCAACAAGTAGGGCGAAAACCTTCTGGTTCCCGAGGGAGCGCCCTCCGAAGAGACCGTGCCGCTCATGCCTGTGGCGAGGGTTTGGCGCGTGTCGGGCATCACCAGGGATCTGACTTTCCCATCTTAGGCTAATTCCCGGGAGAGAATCGCGCTCCGAGTATGCCGCTCATTCAGCGCGAACGCCGAAGGTACAGCAATCCACCGAGAACTGCCGCCATGCTGAGGACCGTCAGCACTCCTCCGAAATAAAAGCTGAATGGGGCATACGTCAGCGTCACCCGGTTCAAGCCGCCGGCTAGGGTGAGTCCCCGCAGTGCGCCGTCGACCGTGTGAATCTCGGCCGGACGTCCGTTCACGGTGGCCCGCCAACCGGGATATGCGATCTCACTCAACACCAGAAGGCCGCCGCTTTCCGTGGTCACGTCCATCGTCATGCGGTTCGCTTCATACGACCGGAAATGCACGGTTTCGGCGGCTCCGCTGCCGGCCCGTGGGACGAGAGTCAGCGGCTCGTCGACCACGGCCGTGCGCAGCCAATCGATCGCGGGGTCTTGCAAACGCTGAAAAACGGCGTCCGGCGATGACTCGACAACCGCCTGATGGACCACCCAGGCGCGGGGATACGCCCCCGGATTTTCGTACACTTTCCAGTTGCCGTCTTGATAAACCGGCCCCGGATCCTTCGCCGACGACGGCCTCACGATGTACCGAACGTTCAGCAGCGCGTGAAACGGCCGCGTCGCCGACAGTCGCGCGTAACTCGTAATCACCCCGGACCCACCGCCCCAAACACTCGGCACTTCATACGCGTCACCGATATTGGGCTCAGGCGACACGCCGACCCGTACGCGGTAGAGTTCGGGCCGGGACTTCAGAAAGCTTGCGACTCCCCTCAGGCTGTTCATCTGATCGAGCTGGTCGCCTGATTTTCGCAAGTCCGCCCGGTTTTGAGGCAGCCAGTTGAATGCGTTCAAGTCGAACAGGATAAACGCCGCCAGAATGAATCGAACCGGCGCTGTCGCGGGTCGGCGGAGAAGATAGGCGAACCATCCGCACGACGTCATAATCAAGATCAACGAAAGACAAGTCCAGATATTGACTTCGACTTGCGCAAATACAGTGGGCACCAGGAGCGCAATCCCGCAGGTGATGGCCGCCCACTTCAACAGACGCATGGCGGGAACCCACTCCGCCGCGTGCTCGCGTGCGTTCAGAAACGTGTCCAGACCGAATGCCGCCAGGATAGCCAGGGC
Organism: Bryobacteraceae bacterium; assembly: GCA_035295805.1. Classification (GTDB taxonomy): domain Bacteria; phylum Acidobacteriota; class Terriglobia; order Bryobacterales; family Bryobacteraceae; genus PSRJ01. The sequence goes on from DATGII010000245.1 coordinate 5,998, forward strand.
AAATGCCGCCAGGTAGAGGAACCGGCTCGCCTCGCGCGCGATCCACAGATAGGGCACCAGCGCGTACAGCACGCCATGCAGGGGAGAAAACTCGGCGCACGAATACACATACGCCAGCACCGCCAGCCCGGAGAAATAACGTACCCAGACGTTGGGCCAGCATTTCCAGATGCCGGCAACTGCCAGCAGAAACGGGAGTACTCCAATGTACGGAGACCAAATCTCGCCGCCGCCCAGTCTGCCGCCAAACGATTGGGGTATGAGAACTGCCACCACGCTCTGAGGCCACATCCCGAGGTTTAGCCGGTTATACGGAATCTTCTCGGACGAAGGAATGGCCCCGCCTTCGATAAACCGCGTCGTCAGATGGCTGTATTCCTGGGAGGGGAGCAACTGGACCGCGCCGATGCCTGCGGCCGCGCCCAAAGCGATTGCCAGAATGAGTCCGATTCGACGCCAAGGCAGCCGGGCATTCGCTCCACCATAGAGAGCTGCCGTCACCACCACGATTCCTTGCATCATCGACATATGCAGTCCCCCGGCCAGAACCGACATGCCCAGGCCGGCGCCGCTGAGCGATGCGTACAGAATCGAGAGGCGCTGCTGTTCGGCTTCCAACGCGCGCAGCAGAAACAAGAAGATCACGGGAAGCCAGATCCCGCTCTCCACATACGGCAGCCAGAGCAGCCGCGCAATGATTCCGCCAAGCGCGAAACAGCAGGCTCCCACAAACGAGCTGAAACGCGTCCGCCCGAAATCGCGGAGCAGCGCGAACATGAAGCAGGCGCACAATAAATGCGTGGCTGTCCGCGTATCGTTGTAGACTGACGCCGAGAAAAGGCCGTTCCGGTTGAACGGCAGTAAGGCCAGCACCAAGTGCAGCGGATAGTATGCCGAAGGCAGCATCTCGCCCGCGAACGGATGGCCGGCGAATGCATAGGGGTCCCATAACGGTAGCTGCAAATGCCGGACAGAGCGAACCCAGAAGCTCAACCAGCTATAAGTCAGATTGACAGGCTCCGACCCGATGAGGAAAGTAAACTGCCGTGTCAGCAGCGTCTTCCAATCGAAAAGTGCAACCGCTAGGGCCAGAAGACCGAGATACTTCGCAGTTTCGAGCCGGGGCTGATGTTTCCTGGCCCATTCTCTGATCGGCCCGCCGTTGCTCAACCTGGAATTTTCGAGCTTCCGTGAGGTAACTGGCAGCACGCGGAGTCGATTTTAGCATCCGGGGATTCGGGTCTGGGATGCCGGCTCGCGCTGCGAGGGTGTTGCGGGTCCTACTCAGCGCTTGAAGAACCAGAGCCAATAGTACTGCGTGCCCGCGCCATAACTGTAACGCAGCTCGAATTCCGAATCTTGCGCCAGTCGCTGCGCTTCCGGCTCGGAGATTCCGACCCCCAGCCACGTATCGTGCGACTCCGCCATATCTTTGTAGCCTTGGACCTGGAATTTAAATAAACCGCCGGGGCGCAGACGGGTGGCCACTTCGCGGCAGTAACTCGAGATTACTTCAAGACTGGGAATGTGCTGAAACACAATGAACGAAAACGCAAAATCGAACGTCATCCGCGGTAGAACCGACAAATCTACGCCATTGTTGACATAGAGGTGAACGTTCGGCCGGTCGGCCAGCTTGGAGCGCGCGACTTGAATCATTTCCGCGCTGACGTCCACGGCGTGAACCTGGCCAAATACCTTGGAGAGAGCCCGTGTCAGCCGCCCGGCGCCGCACCCGATCTCCAGAACCTTCATCTGTTCGGGGGCAGTCCCCTGGCAGATGTTCCCCATGTCGGTGAGGATCTCCTCGGCGATGGTGCGCTCTCCGGTCTCGTAAAAATCCGCGTCATTCCATTCGGCGGACGCGGTGTTGACGTAAAATTGCGCGTTCTCACGCGCTCGCTGATCCCAGTCGGAGCGCATTTTTGAAGAGAGCTGAGCCAGGTCGTCCGCAGCCATCGACTCGCATTGTAACAAGGCCGTGGATCGTCAAACCACACTGCGCCGCAGCGCGCCGCCTGCAGCCGCGAGCAGGCAGATCATGCTGACGAGTGCGGCCGCGCTGAAGTGTTCGGGCCGGTACGTCATGACGACGCGATTCGTCCCCATGCTCAGCGCAAGCCCGCGAAAAGCACCGTTGGTCATATAGAGGGCAACCCGCCGCCCGTTCACCGTCGCCGTCCAACCTGGATACAGCACCTCGGAGCTGGCCAGGAACGCCGGGCCGGTCGCTGTAACCAGAAGCTCCACGCGGTTCGCCGAGTATTCCGTTACCTGCACGCTGGCGGCTCCGGACGGCGGCTGCATCTCTGGTTCGCCCGGTGCCAATTCCACCACTGCTTCCTCCCCCGGCATGAAATCGGGCCGTGCCAGGTAGGTGAGCGTGTCTTCCTCTCGTCGCGAAATGTGCAGTCGGGGCACGAGAAAGAAACGGGGCAGGACGCCGGTGTTTCGGTAAAGGCGCAGGCCCGCAAATTCGCCGGCAACCGTAAATTGCCGCCCGGGGGGCGGAGTTTGCGGCAACCCTGCCAGGAATCCCACATTCAGCATTGAAACAAGCGGCGAGAGCGGACGATCGATGGGAAGCTGCCGCTCCCACCAGTTCCCGCCGCAGAATATCCGCCGCAGCGCAATGACCCGGCTGAGCGCAAATGGATTGTCGCCATCGGCTGTCGGCAGGCGCAGTTGCGCCGGCGCCGTAATCCCGGCGAAGATGTCCCTCTGCAGATAGTCGATCCGCAGCGGCGGGTTTGCCACATTGACCAGTGTATGAAGGCGATCGAGTGCGCCGGGAGTTCCGGGGACCTCATATTCGTTGGGTGTCTCTCGATAACCACCCGCAGTGGAATTCATGGGCCGCTCCGCGCCTGAATGAATCAGATCCGCGGCCGTTACCAATGCGATGCCCCACAAGATTGCCTGCGGCGCGCGGCTCCCGACGCGCTCCAGCGAGACCGCCGCCGTCAATGCCGCGAACAGCGAGAACGCCAACAGCGCGAACTCCGCATATAACGAGCCGCGCACCAGACGCGGCAAATGTGTGAAGACGATGCGGTAGACCGGCGTGGCCTCGCCGAGCATCCAAAACGCGCAGACGATCGTGAGCAGGAAGAACATTCTGACGTAGGGCGCTTTTCGTAAAAAGGGCGCCACTAACAGCAGGGCCAGAGTCGCAAGCCCGCAGTAAACGTAGAGAAACGTAAAATTGAACGGCAGCGTGTATTTTGACGGATCAAACGGCGTGAAGATGTGATAGAAGTTGGGCGCCGCCAGCGAAGCCAGGCTCGCCGTCGGCAAACCGCCGCCCGTCTCTTCGGCTTGCGCTCTCGCCGATGCCACGCTCAAGCCCGTGAGTTGAAATGTCGGGATGAGCTGGACGGCGGCGATCCCGGCGCCGAGAAGAAATCCCGCCGCCAGAGCGATCCAGAACTTCCGGCCCGGCCGTCGCTGAAGCGTCAAGCCGATCGCGAACATTCCCGCCGCTCCAAGCACCACTGCCATCGTTGCTGCAAAGCCGGAAAGTATTGTCATCGCGATACTCAACGCCAGCACGGCGGTCCATCGGATCGTGATTCTCCCGCTGAGATGCCACACGCAGGCTAACAACAGCGGCAGCCACGCGCCGGTGCAAATGGCTCCCAGGTGCTGCGCCTGGGAAGCGAAAAATCCGCCTAGCTGGTACACTGTGCCGCCGAACAGAGCCGCCGGGATGCTCACGCCCAGCAGCCGAAGCAGGTAAAACGTGAAAAGGCCGGCCAGGATCATATGCAGCGGAACCAGCCATTCGACCCAATAGAACAGATTCCGGCCGGCCGAGATATTGCCCAGCAGGATTGCGATCCAGGTGACCGGATAGAACAATTGCGCCGTAAAATCCGCGTGAATCGGCATGCCGCAATACGGATAGGGGTCCCAGAACGGAAAGACGCGTTCGCGCACGCATCGGGCGATATACGCGGTCAGCGGCAGATGGTAGCTCGCGATGTCGTACGGGATTCGCATCCGGGGATGAAACAAGACGTGCCGGTAAAATACCAGCGGCTGTGCGATCAGGAGCAGTAGCGCCGCGCGCAGCGCCGCGTGCGAATGAAGAAGCTTCGCGCCTTTGCCGGACAACGTCATTCCTGTACTAGGACCTTGCGGTACAGCACGTGCGGGCGCAGCCGGTGGCCTTCCGGCAAACCCGGGTGATCGAAAGCGCCGTCATATTTCATGCGGAGCTTCTCCATCACCCGCCGCGATCGCAGGTTTGCCGGTACCGTAAACGAAACCACTTCCCGCAACCGGAGCTCGTCAAACGCCATCCGCAGCACCGCTTCGGCTCCTTCGGTCGCCAGCCCCTGGTTCCAATAATCCGCGCCCAGGCGCCAGCCGATCTCCACGCACGGCGTAAAGTACGCTTCAAAGCGCGGAATCATCAGGCCCACGAATCCGGCCAGTTCCCCGTTGGCCTTTATTTCGGCGGCGAATGCGCCGAATCCGTGTTCCTGGAAGTGTGCTTCGGCCCGCGCGATGAGTGCGTCGCTTTCTTCGCGCGTCAGGCAGGCTGGAAAAAACTCCATCACACGCGGGTCGGAATTAATCCGGTAAAACGGCTCACGATCCGATTCCCGCCACCGGCGCAGCCGCAAGCGCGGCGTGTCGAGCGTGAGCATTTCCCTATGGTAAACGCACGAGAGGGTTGTCATGCGTCCTGCGGCGCCCCCGGAGCGATCCGGGCAGCCTGGTTGAAAGCCGCGCCCCGGCTGTGGCACAATCGGCGCTTCTGACCGGCGTTGAATTCACACTTGACGGCAACCTCCCTGAGCTCGAACGCCTCGCCGACGAGGTCGCCTGGTTTTGCGAGGAAAATGCGCTCGGCAGCGAAGCCGAGTTCGATCTTAACCTCGCTCTCGAAGAGTTGTTCACCAACGCCATCCGGCATGGCGGATGCGAAGGAATGAAGAACGCCGTGCGCATCCGGCTCGAGCGCTCGGGGGACCTTCTCGCCGCCGAGTTTGCCGATCGCGGCCGTGAATTTGACCCGGCAACCGCGCCGGCGCCCGATGTGTCGGCCAACCTCGCCGGCCGGCCTCCCGGAGGGCTGGGGCTGCATCTTGTCCGCAGCGTGATGAGCGACGTGCAATACCAGCGACGCGGAGACTGGAACTGGATCACGATGAGGAGGCCGGCTTGATCGAGTTGAAAACCGAAACCCGCGCCGGATGGTGCGTCGTCGCAATTCGCGGCCGGGCCGACGCCGAAACCGCCGATGAACTGGAAGCCGCGTTGCGCGCCGCCGTGGCGCAGCATCCGAAAGTCGCCGCCGATTTTGCCGGTTTGGACTATATTTCGAGCGCCGGTTTGCGGGCCGTCCTGCAGGCGGCTCGGGCCGCGCAGGCTGCTAACGCGGAGTTCGCTGCCTGCCAATTGCGTGGCTCGGTCAAGCGGGTTTTCGACGTCAGCGGAATGCAGCACGTGTTGCGCATCGATGAGAATTTGCCGTGCTGACGATCCTCGAGGAGCTGGTGCTGCTTGCGGTTAACCCGAATACTGGCGAACTGGTATCCACCCACGAGTTCGGAATGGGTTATGCGCTGGTCGGCGCCGTGTTCTTCGACCTCGCCTTATCCCGCCAGATCGACACCGATACCGAGGAAATTCGGATTCTCGCGACCGCCCCCTCCGGCCATCCCGTCTGGGACGCCGTGCTGGCTGAGATGCGAAACCAGCCCGGCCTCAGGACTGTGCGCGACTGGATCGAGGCCATGTTCCGCGGCAACCACGATCTGGAAGGTGCGGCACTCGCCTCTCTCATCGCGGGCGGCATTCTGCGGCGCCAAAAATCGAAGCGGCTTTGGCTCATCGAGGTTGAGCGCTTCCCGCTCGTCGATAGGCCCGCTCAAACGCGGCTCCGGGAGCGGCTGGCCGGGGCCATCCTCGGCGACCAGATTCCGGATCCGCGCGACATTATGCTGGTGAGCCTCGCGGAGCCCTGCGGACTCCTGCGCTGCCTGCTCAGTGAGGCGGAACTGGAATCGCGTAAGCAGCGCATTGCGATGCTCTCCAACCTGGAGACCATCAGCCGCAAAGTCAGCCTGGCCATCGCCGATTTGGATGCGAGCGTTCGGCAAACGCCGCACCGGTTGGGATGATGGTGCGCAATCGAATTACTTGTAAACCTGAGGCACGAAGGTCTGATCCGTAATCGGCGGCCGTACGTACTTGGTCCGGTCCAATCGCGGCAGCGGGATGGGCTTGGGCGTCAGATCTTGGTACGGAATCATCGATAGCAGATGCCGGATCACGTTGAGCCGGGCGGATTTCTTGTTGTCCGCGTCCACTACGTACCAGGGCACTTGTCTGATGTCTGTGTGGGCGAACATCTCATCCTTGGCTCGCGAATAATCCACCCACCGGCGCCGCGAGTCCAGGTCCAGCGGACTTAATTTCCAGCGCTTGGTCGGATCCTTCATCCGCTCTTGAAAGCGCCGCTCCTGTTCCTCGTCGCTCACCGAGAACCAGTACTTGATCAAAGTCAGGCCGGAACGTACCAGCATTTTTTCGAATTCGGGACAGCTATGCAGAAATTCCAGGTACTCGGCCTCGGTGCAGAAGCCCATAACCCGCTCAACACCGGCTCGGTTGTACCAGCTCCGGTCGAACAGCACGATTTCGCCGGCTGCCGGCAGGTGTGCGACGTAGCGCTGGAAATACCACTGTGTGCGTTCGCGTTCGGTGGGCGCTGCCAATGCCGCGACTCGGCAGACCCGGGGATTGAGACACTCGGTGATCCGCTTGATCGCTCCGCCCTTGCCGGCGGCGTCCCGGCCTTCAAAGATCACGGCCGCCTTCAGGCCTTGCTGCCGCACCCATTCCTGTAACTTGACCAGCTCCACCTGCAGCCGGCGCAACTCGCAGTGATATTGGCAATCTTTGCCCAGCCGCACGGCGTTGGCTTCTTCTTTCGCCGAATCCACCGCTTCCGCCAGACGGGCCAGGCCGCGCGACGAGTGTTTGCCCATCTCTGTGCGCCTCTGCCCCCTTATCGGCCTCGTTACCGCTGACCTCTAACCGGACCGCACCATGCCACAATGAGGCCATCGGCTCTGTGGCCCAGTCACGCCTTTCCAAACTCAACCGCCTTCTCCAGTTAGCCGGTAGCCTCGGCCTTCTGGTCGCGGCTTTGTTGGGAGGCGCCGGCCGCTGGGACTGGCTTCGAGGCTGGATCTTTCTGGCCGCCTACTTCGGCATGCTCGGCATCTCCGCCGCCGTCGTGCTTCGCAAAAATCCGGGCCTGTGGGAGGCCCGCGCCAACTGGCGTCACGGCGACACCAAGCGATTCGACAAAATCATCCTCGCCTTATTCCTGCCGCTCTACTATCTCCAGTTCCTGGTTGCCGGCCTCGACAACGCCCGCTTCGGCTGGGAGCCCATTCCGTTCGCCGCCATCTATCCAGGCCTCATTCTGTTTGCCGCGGCCATTGCTGTGCTTGCCTGGGCCATGGCCGTCAACCGTTTCGCGGAAACCACGGTTCGGATCCAATCAGACCGCGGCCAAGCCGTCATCAGCACGGGCCCCTACCGCCTGGTGCGGCACCCCATGTACGTCGCTGCCATCTCCATGTTCCTGGCCACGCCCCTGATTCTCGGTTCGCTCTGGGCTTTAGTGATCGACGTGCTATTGGCCGCGCTCTTCGTCATCCGCGCCGCGCTCGAAGACCGCGCCCTGCGCCGCGAACTGCCCGGCTACGAGCAATACGCCGCGCGCACGCGCTACCGGTTGTGCCCCGGCGTTTGGTGAATGCTTCTGATATCAACGAAACGGATTCTCGACGGTTACTTCGGAAGGGAATGACGGTCTCAAGCTACCGCCGCGCCAGCACAGCTCCCAGCCATACCGCGATGTACCCGAAAGCGACGCTGCCCACCACGTTCGCCAGCCCCATCCAAAAGCCGCCTTCCCGCACCGCCGCGTACGTTTCCCATTCGAAACTCGAGAACGTCGTGTACCCGCCGAGAAAACCCACCACCAGCACCAGGCGCCAGTTCGGATGCGGCTGAAACCGCTCCGTCAGCAGCGTCATCAGCAGACCGATCAGGAACGAGCCGGTCACATTGACTACCAGCGTGCCCAGCGGAAAGCGCGTGGCAAAGCGCGTCATCACCGCGCTGCCCACTAAATACCGGGCCAGCGAGCCCACGCCCCCGCCGGCCACGATCAACACGTAACTCACAGCAGGGCTGACGCCGCTACGAGGGACGCAGACATTCGGCGATCTCTTTCTCGTCCACGGCTCCGGCCTTGATGAGCTTCCAGTAAGGCTCGGTAATATCGATAGTGGTCGCGCCGGCGCCCGCGCACATACCGCCATCCACCACCAGGTCCACGCGCCCGTCCATCATGCCGAAGACTTCAATCCCGCTTCGGCACGTCGGATGCCCGGAAATGTTGGCGCTGGTCGAAATTAGCGGCTGGTTGATCAGCCCGATCAACTCTTCCGCAATCTTGCACCGCGCCTGGCGCAGCGCCAAACGCCCCGTGTTGCCCGTCACCTTCAGCGGCACTTTGGCCGAAGCCGGGACAATGATCGTCAGAGGCCCCGGCCAGAAGCGGCGTGCCAGGATAAAGAAGCGGTTGCTCAGTTCGCTCGCCAGTTCCTCGGCCATCACGATATCGTTGACCAGCAGCGGCAGGGACCGGTGGGTTTCCCGCCCCTTGGCGCGGAATACTCCGGCCACCGCGCCCAGGTTGAACGGGTCGGCCACCAGCGTGTACAGCGCGTCGGTCGGGATGGCGACCACTTTGCCGCGGCGCACGGCGGCGGCGGCGCGCTCCAGCACTTCCGGCTGGGGCTCGTCCGGATTAATTTCTACCAGATCGGTAGCCATGAATTTTTCATTGTCAACGCGAACCGATGGCTTCGGCAACTTCGATCGCCAGTTCGTATCGTCCGAACGGCGCGCTCAACTGCACGCCTTGCACCAGCCGTCGTACGCGTTCCACCATCTCGCGGGCAATCGCCACGCCTTCCTGCCGCGCTTTCTCTCCGCTATCCGCCCGGCGCATCCGCTCCATGAACGGTTCCGGCACCGGCACCCGCAGTTCATTGACCATGAAATCGGCGTTCCGATAGCTCGTCAGCGGCCAGATGCCGCAGATCACCGGGATCTTGAGAGGCTCGATTCGCTTCAGAAATTGTTCCAGCAGGTCGAGGTCGAACACCGGCTGCGTCACCACATACTCGGCCCCCGCCTCGACTTTCCATTGAAACCGGTGCAGCTCCTCTTCCAGGTTTACGGCCCCCGGGTTGGCGCCGATCCCGATCAAAAGTTCCGTTTGCGAGCCCATCGGGTTGCCGCCGATGTCGAGTCCGTGGTTCAGATTATTCACGATGTTCACCAACCCGATGGAATCGACGTCGAACACCGCCGTCGCATCCGGGTAAGTGCCCATGCGCGGCGGGTCGCCGGTGATGCAGATCAGGTTGCGAATGCCCGCCGCTTGAGCGCCCAGCAGTTCCGATTGAATCCCGAGAATATTGCGGTCGCGGCAGCAGAAATGGTTGACGGCCTCGATACCGGCCTGCTGCTGAATAAGCTGGCAGGTGACCTGGGCGCTCAGCCGCGCGCTGGCGCGCGGACCGTCGGGCACGTTGATGCAATCGATGCCGGCCAGCGCGCAGAGGCGCGCTCCGGCGATTTCGCGCGAGGCATCCACACCGCGCGGCGGCAGGATTTCGACAAACGCCACGAATTGCCCGCGTGCCAGCTTGGCCCCCAGCTTGGACTTCTTCGCCATCGGGACCGGCGCCAGCGCCTTGGCCTTGGTCTGCGGCTCTTCCACCGTGACGCTCAATTTCGTCTGCTGCGGCTGCAACGATCGCGTCTCCGAGCGGATGAGCTTTATGTGGTCGGGCGTGGTGCCGCAGCAGCCGCCGACGATTTTCACGCCCGCCCACAACATTCGCCGGGCGTACTGCGCCATATACTCGGGCGAGCAGAGATAGATGTTCCGGCCTTCCACCGTGGCCGGCACGCCCGCGTTCGGCATCGCGCACAGCGGCTTTGAGGTGTACTGCACCATCTGCTCGATCGCCTCCAGCATCCCGCGCGGTCCCACCGAGCAGTTGAGCCCCAGCACGTCCACCGGCCACTTGTCCATCTCCCGCGTGAAGGTTTCGATGGTGGCGCCGCCCGGCAGGTGTGCGTCGTCGTCGATCGTTACCTCGGCGACAATCACGGGGTCGTTACCACCGGCTTCCCGCGCGGCCTGAACCGCTTCCCGCAATTCATTCAGATTGCCGAAGGTTTCGAAAATCAGAAGATCGATTCCGGCGTCCAGCAGTGACTCGATTTGCTCGCGAAACCCGGCGCGCGCTTCGGCGAACGAGGTTGGCCCGAGCGGTTCGATTCGTACGCCGAGCGGACCGACGGCAGCGGCCACGAAGGCCTTCCCCTGCGCCGCCTCCCGCGCCAGTGCGACACCCGCCTTATTGATCGCGTGCAGCTTTTCGGCCAGCCCGAAGCCGCTCAGGCGCATGCGGTTGGCGCCGAATGTGTTGGTCTCGATAATGTCCGCGCCCGCTTTGACGTATTCCTGGTGGATCTGCCGCACGATGTCCGGCGCGGATAAATTCATCTCGTCGAAGCAGCGGTTGATGAACGCGCCGCGCGCATACAGCATCGTGCCGAACGCGCCATCCGCCACCATCACGCGGTGCGCCAGCTGTTCGCGGAACTCCAGGGCGCGGTTACTGGTAGCTGTCGGCATGGTCGGGCGGTCGCCGGTTTCCCCCGTTTGAGAAACGCGACACTTGTGATTCTAGCGCAGCCTCGGAATCTAGGGCTGCACGATCAGATCGACCTGATCGTGAAATGCGTTGGCAGTTCCGATCGCCAGGGGCAATGAGGTCACGCCGGGCGGGACCGGCGGCACCGTCACATTGATCTGATACAGGCCCGGGTAAATTGTCATCCCGCTGAACTGTACCGTAGCCGGTACGCCTCCGATCAAGACCGTAGGTTGTGCATTCGTCGTGCTGGGCGGATTGGCGCCTCCGCCCGCGCCGTCGGAAATCGCGGGAGTGACCGTCCCCAACCCGGTCAGATACACGCTGATGACTTCGCCGCCCACCGCCGGCGCCGTGGCGCTCACCACCGTACCCTTGCCATCGTTGTGCAGAATCGCGCCCGGTCCGCTGCCGCATGTGCACAGCGTCAGGATGCCGGGAGCTGTCGCCGCTACCGCCACTGTCACCGTATTGGAAGTGGCGCCTCCGGCCTGCACCGCGACCGTGGCGGTTGGGCCCGAAGTTCCGTACGGAATCAGGAAGTCCACCGCCCCCGGGATCGTTTCATAAATCGGAACGGGCTGACCGTTGACCAGCACCGTGACTCCATTCAGCGTCGGTGGATACGGAGGCTTCGCTTGCTGAACTGTCTGCGGCAGCCCCGAGCCGTAGACCCGGATAAAGTCTCCGGGCGCGATGGGGCTTCCCGTGGGCGAGAAACTGGTCGGATTGATGATGCCCTGAGGATTGATCCACAGCCCGGTCCCGCTCACCGCCGCCATCTGGACTCCGAAATCAATCTCGTAGCCCGCTGGATCGTTCGGGTTGATGGAGGAGGTAAGGAACGCCGTCGCGCAAGTCGCTCCCGCCACCGCGCAAGTTGTGGTGGTCCCGCCGCCGACGGCAGCCTGGGTCAGTTCCGCCGTGCCCGATCCGTTTGCATTGACCGAATACGAATTGACGCCTGTGAAATCCACGTTGCCGACCCCGAGCACCTTCAGCCGGCGGCTCCAAATAAGCGTGCCCGGGCCGCCGCTGGTTCCGGTGCCGCCGTTGATCTCGGAGCCTGCGAACGCCGTGATGCCGGTGTTGTCGCGGCGCAGGCCCGCCCCCCAATAGCCCGCGCTTGCAGTCCAGCTTGTGTTGCTCGCGCCCGAAATGGCCTTCACCGCAATCAGAATGTCGTGCGATCCGTTCGCGGTCGAGCCTCCCAGCAGAATGTTGCCGTCCTTGGACACATACACGGTCTTTGTCCCGCTCAGCAGCGAGGAAAGAGAGGCCGTTCCCAGCGAAACGGTCGCAGTCCCGTCGGTCGCCATCGTGTAGGTTGCTCCCGTCACAGGAACTGTGTTCGGCTGGCCGGCCGAAAGGTTGGCCGCGTGGCCGCTCACCAGGATCGGCGATCCGGCCGGGCCCGGGCCGGCCAGCGCCCCGGTCCCCGAAGAGACCACGTTGAACATCGTATTGCGCGCATTGGCAAAAGACGCCCCCGGAAACTCCAGGGTCGCGGCCCAATACGAGCCGTTGAGGGTGCTGAGTGAAGTCGCCGTCGTGGGCGCAGGGATCGCCACGAACATGTCAAAGGCCGAACTCGTCGATTCCGTGCTGGAGCCGATCACTGCCTCGGCGCCGAATCGCGCGTTGACCGTATCGCCGGTGCGGATCGGACTCGATAGGGATACGAACCCCGCCGGGTCGACCGAGTAGGTCCCGCTACCCGTCTGCGAACTGGCTGCGCCCGCACCCAATACTAGCTGTCCTGTGAAGTTATAGTGACCCGACCCATCGAAAGTAATCGCGCCCAGCAAACTTCTGGCATCGGTTAAGTTCCCGGAGACATCCGTCCCTAGCAATATGTGCCGGAAATAATATTTTCCACTAATTGATTGATTATTAACGGTTTGCGCCCAACCAGCGGCGGCGAACAGAAGCCCCGCCAGCGCCGGCAATTCCCGCTTGAGTCGTCCCAGTGACATGCCGCGATCATAATCCGACCGCCTGGGGTAAATCTAGGCGATAGCTTGGCAACATCAATCGAATAACCAAAATACGCAGAAACTAATGCGTGCAATTTGGGGTTTGTGTATCATAAGATCGCTCTCAGCAGTACGCGCTCGGAGGACCTAATGAACAAGCCAGGGTGGCTTTCAGTCTGGGGTGGCGTTGCCGTTTTAACTTTTTCGGGCTTGGTTGTCGGCCGGGCTGACGACGGCTCGGCTTCCGTACAAATCGATCAACTGCCCGTGGAACATCCGGAGTGTGTCTATTTCTCCGGAGAGCCGGAACGGTTCATGGACCAGGGTGTCTTGCACCGGCTCAAACAGAATCGGGACAGTTACCGGCTAAGCGCCCTCACCACCGAAGTAGCCGGAATGCTGAGCAGTTACGTTCCGCCGGATAGCCGCAGCTATACATTCGATCAAAACCACCCCAGCGGCTCGATTGACTATTACATCTTCGGAGCGCTGAAAGCCAACAACATCACACCGGCCCCCAAGACCACCGATTGGGAGTTCGTCCGGCGCGTCACCCTGGATCTGACCGGCCGCATCCCCACCCCTGACCAGGTCTTCGCGTTTGTGGGCGACACCAACCCGAACAAGCGGGCGAACTTGGTCACTCAGTTGATGGCCTCGCCGCAGTGGGTCGACAAGTGGACCATGTTCTACGGCGACCTGTTTCAAAACACGGTCACCAGGCCCAGCACCGGTCTGCAGCGCTTCCCGCAAGGACGCAACGCGTTCTACCAGTGGATCAAGGATTCTCTGACCAACAACAAGCCGTATAACCAGATGGCCGCGGAGTTGATTGCCGCCCCGGGCGCGGTGAGCAGTTACAACGATGGCACCGTCAACTACCTGGTGGGCGGCTACGTCACTGGCGGTCCGGCCCAGGACATCATGGACCAGATGACGGCCAACACGTTCGATACCTTTCTCGGCATCACGCACGTGAACTGCCTGCTCTGCCACAACGGCCGCGGCCATCTCGATCAGTTGAGCCTGTGGGGCAGCCAGACGACGCGGTATCAGGCATGGCAGCTGGCCTCTTTCCTGTCGCGCACGCAGGCTACACAGACCCGGATCACGGTAGGCACGGCGAATCAGACCTACTGGAGTCTGCTCGACACGCTGAGGGTCGACTACACGCTCAATACCACCACCGGAAACCGCCCGGCGCGGGTAGCTCCAACGGGCTGCAAGCCCGGCCAGGCCTGCTATTACGTGGCCCCGAACTACATCTTCAACGGCAGCGGTCCGGTCTCCGGCGAGAACTATCGCGCCGCTCTGGCGCGCAATATCACGGGCGATTTCCAGTTCGCCCGCGCCGCCGTCAATTATGTGTGGGCCTATTTCTTCGGCCAGGGGATCGTGGATCCGCCGGACACGTTTGATCCGATGCGCCTGGACCCGAACAATCCGCCGCCCGCGCCCTGGACCTTACAACCGACTAATCCCGCTCTGCTCAATGCGCTCGCGCAACACTTCATCGACAGCGGCTACAACCTCAAGGCGCTCATGAGCGAAATCGTCAACTCCGACACCTACCAGCTTTCCAGCCGCTATCCGGGGACTTGGAATCCGGCGTGGCAGCCGTATTTCGCGCGAAAATACGTCCGCCGGCTGTGGGCCGAAGAAGTTCGCGATGGCGTGGCGCAAACCAGTGGACTGATGCCCAACCTCACCGTCACTGGTTTTACCGACCAGGGCTTCGCCAACCCTACCTATGCCATGCAACTTCCCGATGTCGTCATCGGCACCAATGACGGCAACGGGGATAATCTGATGAACAATTTCCTTCGCGGCAACCGTGACGATCAGCCGCGCAAGCAGGATGGATCGATTCTTCAGGCGCTGAGCCTCATGAACAATCCGTTCATCGAGGCCCGGATTCTGCCGACCGGCGCCAACGCTTCCCCCCTCGTCGCGCATGCGCTGGCCTATACCAGCAATACGGACGCCATCAACACGCTTTACATGACGATCCTTTCGCGGTTTCCGACTGCCGATGAGCTCGCGAAAGCACAAACGGCGTTATCGACGGGAACGCGGGCGCAGGCCGTGCAGGATCTCGCGTGGGCCTTGTACAACAAAGTAGATTTTATCTTCAACTACTGAGCGCGGAGGGTGTCATGAGCGAACAAGAAAAAATCAATCAAGCGCTGAAGAAACACCCGTGGCACGGCAAAGCCTTTTACAACCGGCCGCACTGGACGCGCCGGCGGTTCTTCCAACTCGCGGGCGCCGGAGTCAGCGGCGCGTTCCTGGCGGAACGATATGCCAGGGCGGCCGTGGTCACCAACTCCGGAGCGCAAACCCAGAACACCGCCAAGAACGTCATCTTCATTCTGCTGGCGGGCGCACCCAGCCACACCGATACCTTCGACCTCAAGATGGTTCCCAACGTAACCCCGGCCAGCTTCGCGCCTGATACCATCAACGGCGTCTTCTGGCCCACCGGGCTGCTGCCGAACCTGGCCAACAATATCCCCGATTTCGCCATCGTGCGTTCCATGCACGCGCACGCGCTGGTGCACTCGCTCGCGCAAACCTGGACCCAGATCGGCCGCAACCCGGCCGCCGCGCTGGGCAACATCGCTCCCAACATCGGCAGCATCGTGGCCATCGAGAAGGAGAAGGAGCGCCTTCCGGGCCAGGTATTCCCCACCTTCCTTCAACTTAACTCCGGCAATGGAGTGGGCGGCGGCTATCTGCCCGCCAGCTACGCTCCCTTCAAGGTCAATCCGACAAATGCCGGCATCGCCTACACCACCAATCCCGATGGCCAGACGCGCTTCTTAAACCGGTGGAACCTGATGCACTCGCTCGATGACAGCCTGCGCCTGAATTCGCCGGACGGCAAGGCGATGAGTGACTACAACGACTTCTACCTCGCCGCCCAGGGGATGATGTACAACCCGGTCGTGAACCAGGCATTCGGATTTACCACCGCCGACAGCGCGCGCTACGGCAGCACCGGCCTCGGGAATGCCTGCCTGGTCGCCACGCAGGTGCTGAAGGCGCAGCAGGGCACGCGATACATTCAGATCACCTCCGCCGACGGCTGGGACATGCATACCAACATCTATGCGGCCAACAACCTTCCAGCCAAGGGCAAGCTCCTGGATAGCGCGCTTTCCGCGATGCTGAACGATCTCAAGGCCAACGGTCTGCTCGACAACACGCTCGTCGTCATGGCCGGCGAATTCGGGCGCACTGTAGGCCCCCTGACCGGGGGCCAGGGTCGCGATCACTTCGTCCAGCAATTCGCTTTCTTCGCCGGCGGCGGCGTCAAAGGCGGCCGGGTCATCGGCTCGACCAACGACACCGGTTCGGACACCGTGGACTTCGGTTGGTCCCAGCAGCGCTATGTTTACGCCGAGGATATCGAAGCGACCATCTATTCGGCGCTGGGCATCGACTGGACCTCGGTGCGCCACGACGATCCGCTCGGCCGCGGCTTCGAATATGTGCCGACCACCGGCCCGATTCAGTTCGCTCCCGTCAACGAGCTGTTTGCATAAACCCGGGGACCGCGTTTCCCGTCTCTCCCGCCGATAACGCGGCCCAAGGGCCCGGACCTTCCGGCGCGGCCGCCGTTTCGCCGGTGCGGCGCACGGCGCGCACCAGATCCAGCGCCTCGGGAAGCGCGAACTGGTCCCCGATGTACGCCGCGACAAAGCGCCCCCCGCGGATCTCCGCGCGCGACTCCAGCCGTCGTAGCACGCCCAGCAAATCGCGCCAGGCCGGCGCCAGCGGCTCGCGATGCGCGATATCCCGGAAGACCACGCCCCACCGCAACAGCAACTGCCGCGCGAACGCTTCGATGTAATCGTCCGCGGCGACCTCGGTATGCCGGAGCAGATCCCACCGGCCGGGGGCGTGCCGCGGACGCGCCGTTCGGCCTCGCCCTTCGCCGCGCCGCCGCTTGGGATCGAGCAGCGCGCGCAGATTTTCGAACCCATCCGCCGTCACCAGGCCCGCCGCCACCAGCTCCCATAAGGCGTCCTCTACCTCGCTCGCTAATCGGCCGGTCGCCCGCTGCAAATCCGCGAAGAACGATGCGCCTCGCCTTTCCAGCACCGCCAGCGTTTCACGCGCCGGATGCGAGAGCGAATCCTTGGGTGCGGGCTGCGGCGTAGCGAGCAGCCAGTGCGCTTCCTGGCGGAGGAAGATGGTCAGCGGCGCGACGCGCGTCGGCCGCACCCGGCGCTGCTCCTCGCTGTCGCGCTCGAAGGCCGGATGCGGGGACAGCCGCCCCCAGCTGACCTCGCCCGCCAGGCACAGCTGATCCAGATATTCCGGCTTGTACTCCGCCACGCGCCGCGGCAGGACTTCGCTTTCCCATGCCGCCGCCGCGAATTCACTCCCCTGCAATTGCTTGATCACCTGCAGCGTGCCGTCCAGGCCGTGCAGTTGGTGGCCGGGCGCCAGGTGCTGCCACCGGTTGAGAAATGCGAAAAACTCGGCCGTGGTTACGGGCTCGATTTCGCGGCGAAGGCGGCCAATGGTCATGCGGTGGATCCGCGCCAGCAGGCGCCGGTGGCACCACTCGGTCTCCTCGCCGCCGGTGAAACGGCCCCGCAAAATCTGCCCTTCCGCTTCGAGTTGGGCGAGCGCCTGATCGATGGCGTCTTGCGGCATCGCCAGATCGCGCGCCAGCGTCGAACCGCGCAGCGGGCCGGAGCATTCAAACCAGCCGCGCAGGATTTCGGCGGCGCAGGCCTCCGTGGTTGCGGGAATCGCACGCATCCCCGGGGGCGCCGCGATCGGCGGGTGCACGACGGCGCCAGGATAGGCTTTCAAAACAAGGTCGATGCGCTCGGCCGGTGCCCAGAATTCACGTCCGTCTATCGTGAGGGTGGTTGCGCGGCGGGCCTGTACCAGCGCCGCAAACGCCTCCAGGCTGGCGGCGGCGGCAGGCAGGACGCTCAGATTGCACAACGCTTCGTGCAACTCGTCGGCATCCCGCATCGGCGGCCAAGCCTCGGCTGTCACCTGCGCGATCGCTTCCGGATCCAGGGCGCCGGCCCCTTCGGCTAAATCGCTCCGCAGAGTGCTGCGCATCTGGACCGCGCGTGCCCGGCGTTCCTCCAGCGGTGCGTCGTCGAGGTAGGCGTACGGATTGGCGTTCAGGATTTCGTGCGAAAACGGCGAGGGCTCGGCGGTGTCGATCGCGCTCGTCCGGATGCGGCCTTCGCGCAGCGCCTCCAGCAGGGCGCGCAGGCCGCGCAGATCCATCGCTTCGTAAAGGCAGTTGTCGATCGTCTCTTTGACCAGCGGATGGCTCGGAATGCGGATCTCGCCTTCCAGGTTTTCGGCGCATGCCGCCTGATCCGGGAAAACCGCCGCCATCAGATCGTCCGCCCGCATGCGCTGGATCGGGGGCGGCACCTTCCGCCCGCCGGCGTAGCGCGGAATCGCCAATGCGCGCGTGGCATTCCAGCGCCAGCGGGCCCCGAACAGCGGCGAGGCCAGCAGCGCCTGCACCAGTACTTCTTCCACGCTATCGGGGTGCAGAAATTCAAAGACGATTTCCAGCGGAAACGAATGCTGCTCACCGAGCGAAATCACGATCCCGTTGTCGGTCGCGGCGGCTTGCAGTTCGAAGTTGAACGAGCGGCAGAAGCGCTTGCGCAGCGCCAGCCCCCACGCGCGGTTGATGCGGGCCCCGAACGGAGCGTGCAGCACCAGTTGCATGCCTCCGCCTTCATCGAAGAAGCGCTCGGCCACAATGTGGTCCCCGGTCGGCGTGCTGCCCAGTGCCGCCGATCCAGCAAGTACGTATTGCACCGCCTGCTCTGCCCCAAGACGGTCCAGCCCGCAATCCTGCTGCAGCCAACCGGGATCGGGTCGTCTTACGATGTCTTCGCGCAGCTGAGCCACCGCCTGCGACAGCTCCAGTGTCCGGCCCGGCGCCTCACCGGTCCAGAAGGGAATACTGGGCGCGGCGCCGTGCGCATTTTCCACGCGCACCCGTCCCGATTCCACGCGGCGTATGCGCCAGGACGTGGTCCCCAGCAGAAATACATCGCCCATCATGCTTTCGACCGCGAAATCTTCATCCACCGAGCCGACCGTGGTTCCTTCCGGCTCCGCCACCACCAGGTACTGCGCGGTATCCGGGATAGCCCCGCCCGACGTAATCGCCGTCAGGCGCGCGTTCCGCCGCCCGTGCAGCCGCCGGTTCACCGCGTCGCGGTGAATGTAGGCCGCCGCCCGCCCGCGCGCGGTCGCGATGCCTTCGGCGAGCGTTTCCAGCACGGCGTCAAAATCGGAGCGTGCCAGATTGCGATACGGCCAAGCCCGGCGAAGCAGCGAGAACAAATCGTCTTCCGCCCAATCTTCGGCCGCGCAGCACGCCACCATCTGCTGCGCCAGGATGTCGAGCGCGTTGCAGGGAATCTCGAGCCGGTCCAGCTGGCCCGCGTGAATCGCCCGCACCAGCGCGGCGCATTCGATCAACTCGTCGCGCGTGGTGGCGAACAGCCGGCCTTTGGGTAGTGCGCCAACCCAGTGTCCCGCCCGGCCGATCCGCTGCAACCCGACGGCAATCGACCGCGGCGATCCGATCTGGCACACCAGGTCCACGGTGCCGATGTCGATGCCCAGTTCCAGCGAAGCGGTCGCGACCACCGCGCGCAGCTCCCCGTTTTTCAGGCGCCTTTCAGCTTCCAGGCGCAGCGTGCGCGAGAGGCTTCCGTGGTGCGGCAGCACCGCGTTCTCTCCCAGCCTCTCGGTCAGGTTGTGCGCGACGCGTTCCGACAGCCGCCGCGTGTTGACGAACACCAGCGTGGTACGGTTCTCCCGGATCAGCTGCGCCACCCGGTCGTAGATCTCGCCCCACATCTCGTTGGTGGCCACGGGGCCGAGCTCATCGCGCGGCACTTCCACCGCCAGTTCCATCGCGCGCTTGTGCCCGATGTGAATCACTTGCGCCGTCTCGCTGAGAAACGCCGCCACCTCTTCGAGCGGTTTGACGGTGGCGGAAAGCCCGATCCGCTGCGGCTTCGCCAGCCCCTGCTGTTGGACCAGGTGGTCGAGTCGCGCCAGCGTCAGCGCCAGGTGCGAGCCGCGCTTATCGTCCGCTACAGCATGAATTTCGTCGACGATCAAGGTCCGGACCTGCGCCAGCATTTCGCGGGGCTTGGCTGCGGTCAGCAGGATGAAGAGCGACTCCGGCGTGGTCACCAGGATATGCGGGCGCTCGCGCGTCATCTGCTGGCGGTCCCACTGGGGCGTATCGCCCGTCCGCAACGCCGTGCGAATGGGAGCCAGTGTAATGCCGCGCCGCTCCGCCAGTTCGCGGATCTCCGCCAGCGGCAGTTCCAGATTCTTGTGAACGTCGTTGCTCAAGGCCTTCAGCGGAGAAACGTAGACTACCTGGGTCTGATCCGGCAGGGGGCCGAGCCGCGCGCGCCGGACCAGATCGTCCAGGCACTGCAGGAACGCCGCCAGCGTCTTGCCGGAGCCCGTCGGTGCCGAGATCAGGACGTCGTGCCCGTCGCGGATCGCCGGCCAGCCGCGCAATTGAGGCTCCGTGGGCGCGCCAAAACGCGTCGCGAACCATTCCGAAATCAGGGGATCAAACCCGGAGAGCACTACTTTCAGTGTGCCATACGCCCCCTGCGGCGGGTCTCCGCCTGCCGCAGCGCGGCCTATTTTTCGCTGATCTCCGACACCGCCCCATCGACTTCGCTGATCCGCAAGATCAGCCGCTTCCGCTTTTCCAGCTCCGCATCCGGCGCCTCGAATCGTGCCGCCACCATGAAGTCCTTCGTCTGGTGGGGAGCGAGCCGCACGCGGGCCATCAGCGTCGGGTTGTATCGCTGCCCGAGCAGCGGCACTCCCGCCAGCAGCCGGTCGGCGTCCGTGTCCGATACCGTGCTGCCTTCCGCCGCTCCGGCGGGGACGCCTTCCGCCACCACCGTCACGTCGTTCACCTGGAACGGATAGTCGGCCGGATTGGTCACGCGAAAATCCACCACAACCGCGGAGCTGTGTTCATCCAGTGGCGCCGTGCGTACTTTGAGAATCTGCCCGGTGACCTGGATGTGTGCGCCGCGCTGCATGTAGAACACTCCGGCGATCACGATCGCGACCGCCACCAGCCCGACGGCGAAGCCGATGTACAACGGGTTCTTCATGCCAGCCACAATCGATTGTAATAGAGATATGGAATGGACGACCCCGGACGGGCGGAAGCTCGAGTTGCGCGAGGGCGACATCACCCGCATCACCGCTGATGCCATCGTCAACGCCGCCAACTCCGCTCTCGCCGGCGGCGGCGGCGTGGATGGCGCCATCCATCGTGCCGGCGGCCCGGAAATTATGCGCGAACTCGATCGCATCCGCCCCCAGACCGGCGGCTGTCCGACGGGTAGTGCGGTGGCCACCGGCGCCGGGAAATTGCCGGCCAAACACGTATTTCACGCAGTCGGGCCCGTCTATCGTGACGGCCGGCACGGCGAGCCGGACTTGCTGGCCTCCTGCTATCGCAAGTGCCTCGAACTGGCCGAAGAGCGCGCCGTCGCGACCATCACGTTTCCGGCCATCAGTACCGGTGTCTACGGCTATCCGCTCGGCCAGGCCGCGACCATTGCCCTCGCCGAAGTGGCCGCGCATTTGCAAAAGCCGTCGGCCCAGGTGCGGCACGCAATCTTCGTTTTATTCGGCCGCGCCGCCTACGATGCCTTCGCCGCGGCCCTCCAGAAGCTGCCGCGCTGACCCGGCTGCAGTTGCCGGCCCGCCGCTAGGGCGCCATAGCCCTGGTACCCGCCTCCCCGTTGGAGCACGCTATAATCGCATCGGATGGACGTCTATGAGGAATTAGTGCGTCTGCGCAGCCTGGGCCAGAAGTGCGCCATCGCCACCATTGTCGAGGTGCGCGGTTCCATCCCCAGCTACGAGAGCGCCAAGATCCTGGTGCGCGAAGACGGGTCCATGATCGGTACCATCGGCGGCGGATGCGTCGAGGCCGAGGTCTGGACCGCCGCCCGCGAAGTCATCGAAACCGAAAAGCCCAAGCACCTGACCTTCAACCTGGGTCAGGACGCCGCCTACGACAATGGGCTGATCTGCGGCGGGCAGCTCGACGTCTTTGTCGAACCGGTCCTGCCCCTGCCCCGCGCCTTCATCTTCGGCGCCGGGCACATTTCGAAGAGCCTTTCCAAAGTCGCCACGCTCGCCGGGTTTGGCACCGTCGTGGTCGACAACCGCGACAGCTTCGCGAATCGCGAGCGCTTCCCCGAAGCCGTCGAGATTCACGCCGCCGAATACGAAGATATTTTCCCCAGGCTGGCTATCAACGAGACCAGCTACATCATCATCGTTACGCGCGGGCACCGCGATGATATGCGCGTGCTCAAGCTGGCGCTCGCCACGCCGGCGCGCTACATCTCCATGATCGGCAGCAAGCGTAAGGTGATCGGCGTCATCCGCGAGTTGGAAAAGGAGGGCCTTCCCCCCGCTGCCTTTGAGCGCATCCACGCCCCCATGGGGCTGGATATCGGGGCCATCTCGCCGGAGGAGATTGCCATCTCGGTGGCCGCGGAGATGATCGCGGTCCGCCGCAACGCCGGTTCGAACTGGCGCTCGCTTTCTCTGTCGGTGTTTAACGACGAGAAGCTGCGGGCCGTTCTCGCCAAGTGAGCGCCGCCGGCCTCATTCTCGCCGCCGGCGAGTCGCGCCGGATGGGCTCCCCCAAAGCCTTGCTTCCGTACCGCGGCGCAACGTTTCTCGATACTCTCATCGCCCTCTTTACGGCGCGCTGCGAGCCGGTGATCGTGGTGCTCGGTGCCGGCGCCGGACCGATCCGCGCTGCCGCCCGGCATCCGGCCACTTTTGTTGTGAACGCCGATTGGGCCCTCGGCATGACGACGTCGCTCCAATGCGGATTGCGCGCGGTCCCGCCCGAAGCCGAAGGCGTGCTGTTCACGCTCGTCGATCATCCCGCCGTCTCGCTTTCCACTATCGAAACGTTGTTGGCCCCGCCACGGCCTTTAGTGCGCGTGCCCCGCTACGGCTCCGAACGGGGCCACCCCATCTGGTTCTCGCGCGCGCTGGTCCCCGAATTTCTCGCCATCCCGCTCGGCGGCGCGGCCAACGAAGTGGTCCACCGCCATCGCGCCGAAACCGAATTTCTCGACCTGGACGACGCCGGCGTCGTCGCCGACATCGATGACCCGGAGGCCTATCGCCGGCTCACCGGAGCGCGGGTATGAAGATCCGCTGGGGTCTCGTTTTCAAATCGCTCGGTGCCGCCCTGCTTCTGATCCTGATCGCCGGTCTGATCGTTCCCTATTTGGCGGCCGATCAGTATGGCAAGCGCCTGCAGGCATCTCTCGAGAACGCGCTCGGCCGCCGCGTCCAAATTGGCAAGGTCCGCTACAATCTCTTCACCGGTCCCGGCTTCTCGGTCACCGACGTCACCATCTACGACGATCCCTCCATCGGCGCCGAGCCCATCGCCTACATCCAGGGCCCTGGCAACAGCCTGGAGGTGGTGCCGAGTCTTTGGGCGCTGCTGCGGCATCACTTCGAGATCGCCTCCATCCGCCTGGACGGCGCCAGCATCAATCTCAGCAAGACCGGCGCGGCCTCCGAACCCGGCCGCTGGAATTTTTCCTCCCTGGTGAACCGCTCCGTGATGCGCCGCGTGCCGGCCCTCCACGTGCGCAACAGCCGCATCAATTTCAAGTTCGGCGGCACCAAATCAACCTTCTACCTGATGGACACCGACCTGGACATCGCGCCCCCCGGATCGCTCGGCGGCGGCTGGAGAGTGTCCTGCGAGGCCCAGGCCGCCCGCTCCGACCGTCCCGCGCAAGGTCTCGGGGGATTTACCCTCGCGGGCCAATGGTACGTCGCGCCCGAGCGCGTCGACCTGAACCTGCGGCTCGACCGCGCCGCCCTCGGCGAGCTCACCGCCCTCCTCGAAGGCCAGCCCGGCGGCATTCACGGCACCATCTCGTCGGATTTGCACCTGGCCGGGCCGATCGACGGCATCGGCATTCTCGGCCGCCTTACCATCGAAGACGTCCATCGCTGGGACCTGCTGCCGCCCAAGGGCGCGGGCTGGCCGCTCGACATTCGCGGACGCTTAAACCTGACCGCGCAGCAACTCGACCTTCAGTCAACTTCTTCGATGCTTCCGGTCACGGTCTACTTCCGGGCCAGCGACTATCTGGCGCAGCCGCGCTGGGCCGTCACCGTTAACTGGAACCGCTTCCCCGCGGCGCCGGTTCTCGAACTGGCGCGCCATATGGGCGCGCAGTTGCCGCCGAAACTGCAGCTCAGCGGAACCATCGACGGCGCAATCGGCTATTCCGGGCAGGGCAGTTTCCAGGGGCAGCTCGCGCTGCACGATACCGCGGTCACGATTCCGGATTCGCCGCCCGTGCGCTTCGATCAGGCCTACGTCACGGTCGATCACGGCCACGTGCGCCTCTCGCCGGCCGTTGTGCATACCTCCGAGCAGGATGCAGCCCGCCTCGAAGCCGA
This sequence comes from Bryobacteraceae bacterium, assembly GCA_035295805.1. GTDB lineage: Bacteria > Acidobacteriota > Terriglobia > Bryobacterales > Bryobacteraceae > PSRJ01. Next base: position 30,272 of record DATGII010000245.1, read on the forward strand.
CTACAACATCAGCGAAGGCGCGCTCGACCTGGCCATCTCAACCGATGCCATGGATATCGCCTCGCTCCGCGCGCAGGTCGCGCTGGCCGCCGTTCCGTGGCTCGAGCAGGTCAGCTCCGGCCAGTGGACCGGCACGCTGCGATACCATCGGGACTCCAAAACCGCCGCTTGGAACGGCACGCTCGACGTCGCCGACGCGCGCATTTCTCTCCCGGAGCTCGCGGACCCGCTCGACATCGCCCGCGCCCGCGTGCGCATTGATGGGGCGCGCGTCGAGTTGGATCGCCTCGATGCGCAGGCCGGCAAACTCGCCTTCGCCGGCGATTACCGCTATGATCCCGATGCCCAGCGCCCGCATCGCCTGCGCCTCCGCGCCGCTGAAATCAACGCGGCCGATCTGGAGGCCGAACTCGCGCCCGTGTTGCGCCGTAACCCCGGCATCCTCGCGCGCGCTTTGGGCCGCTCGCGGTTGCCCGACTATGCGCGCCGGCTCAACATCGACGGTTCCTTGCAAATTGACGATTTGCAGTTAGCCGACTCGCATCTGCAAAATCTGCGCGCGCGCTTGATCTGGGACGCGGCGCGCGTCGACCTGACTGCGCTCCAGGCTGACCTGGAGGCGGCCAAAATCGCCGGAGCTCTCGCCGTAAACCTGCGCGGGCGCACCCCGGTCTATACCTTCACCGGCAAGCTGAGCGGCCTCAACTGGCAATCGGGCAAGCTCGATGCCGACGGAACCCTCGAAACCTCCGGCAGTGGCCTGCAGTTGCTCGGCAACCTCAAATCCGAGGGCACTTTCATCGGAACCGCGCTCGATTTCGGCACCCTGGCTCCGTGGCGCTCAGCCTCCGGCGCCTATGCCCTCAGCTGGACCCAAGCGGCTCCGCGGCTGCGCCTCACCGACCTGCGCCTCCATACCGAGGATGAAGTCTTCACCGGCCGCGGCGCGACTCAGGAGGATGGCCGCCTGGTTATCGTGCTCACCAATGGCGCCCGCGAAATGCGCATGACCGGCACCCTGGCCTCCATCAAAGTGGATGAGACTTCGCGGCCATAGTGCCGCGCGCAACCCTACTGCGAGGGCCTCTGCCTGTCCCCTGCGTTCCCTCGCTCCGCTTTAGGCAGTTTTCCGATTGCGACCAGTTCCGTGAAGGCCGCCAGTACCCGGCAGTAATCCGCAAACGCGGCCGCTTCCTCCCGGCGTATATCGGCGCTGGCGGAGATATTTCCGGTAGCCTGCAGACCGCTTTCCAATAGCTGACGGTGGAATTCCGAAGCAGCCTGAACGTATCTCTTGCGCGCGCGTTGCAGCTTCGCATCCCAAAAGTGCTCCAGGTCCTGCCGAATTGCTTCCCGAGTACCGCCGTCGGCCATGGTCCGGCCTCCTCCCTGGACGCGCCCAGGCATGCTGGGGTGCACGTCGTGTGCCACAGGTACCCGCATCGGCAACTGCCGTGACCGCAACGGCTTCTACATCGATTTCCTTGATGTACCCGTTGCTGGCCGGTAAAAATTTTCCACAGAGTGCAAAAACGGGGTTCAGGCCTTACTGGATCAGTGGTACTGCCTCAGGCGCTTGCCGTAGCTCCGGGAACCAGCGCGCCCACAATGCCACAACGGCGATGGTTCCCACACCGCCCAGAATGACGGCCGGCACAGTCCCGAACCATTGTGCCGTCATGCCGGATTCGAATTGCCCCACCTCGTTGGAAGCACCGATGAATACGGCATTCACGGCGCTGACGCGGCCGCGCATGTGGTCCGGCGTGCCGAGCTGCACCATTGTCGAGCGCACCACTACGCTCACCATGTCCGTCGCGCCGGTGAGCGCCAGCGCTACCAGCGACAGCGCCAGGTTATGCGACACGCCAAAGATCACCGTGAATACGCCGAACCCGAACACGCACCACAGCATGATCTCGCCCTGCCGCCGTCCGAGCGGCCGGTGTGCCAGCGCAATCGCCGTTACTACCGCACCCGCTCCCGGTGCACAGCGCAAAATCCCGAGGCCGATTGCGCCTACCTTCAGGATTTCGCTCGCGTACACCGGCAGCAGAGCCACCGCGCCTCCCAGCAGCACGGCAAACAGATCCAGCGAGATCGCGCCCAGGATCAGCCGGTTGCTCCACAAATACCGGAACCCGTCGAGAATCATCGACAGCGATGCGGGCGTGCGCGGCCGCGCGGCGGTCTTGACCTGAATTCGTGCGGCCATCAACAGTGCCGCGAGATAACACAACACCGCCAGCCCATAGACCGGAACCGGGCTGTTGCTGAATCCGTATACCAGTCCTCCCACGATCGGACCCACGATGTTCGCCGTGCGAAACATCGAGGCGCTCCAGGCAACAGCGTTCGCGAAATGTTTCTCGTCGAGCAGCGTCGGCAGCAGCGCCTGCGTGGCGGGTTGCCCGAATGCGCGCGCCGCGCCGTTCAGCAACAGCACGAGATAGATGGGATAGACCTCGTGTATGCCGCGGATGCTGAACAACAGCAGGAGCAGCGAAGCCAGCGTAAAACCGCCCAGGCACGCCAGCAGAATTCTGCGGCGGGGAATCCGATCGGCCGCGTGTCCCGCCACCAGGAACAGCAGAATGCCGGGAAGAAATTGAGCCAGGCCAACCAGCCCCAAATCCACCGGCCGATGCGTCAGCTCATACACCTGCCACCCCACCGCCACCGCCACCATCTCGGATGACAGCACGGAAAGCACGCGATATCCGAGAAAATGCCGGAAGCTGGGATAGCGGAACGCCGCCCGGGCGTCGGGTTTCTCCATGCGAGGCTACCTGCTCAGTGTCCCACAACTCCAACGCGCGCTCGGGCTGCGCGCTCCGCCGCAGTACAATCGACCCATGGACCGGCTCGATGCTGCCGAGGTGCGCGTACTGGGATCGCTGCTTGAAAAGGAAATCTCCACTCCCGACTATTACCCGCTTTCTCTCAATGCGCTGGTGAATGCGTGCAACCAGAAGTCGAATCGCGAGCCCGTCGTTGCCTACGATGAA
>DATGII010000246.1:0-8613 GCA_035295805.1 Bryobacteraceae bacterium
ACGCTCCTGGTGGGCTGGGCAGTGGGACGAACCGGGACCATCGGAATTCCCGTAGCGCTTACATCGATTGCCTTTCTGGTGGGGATCTTCCTGCTACCTTGGGGATTGGAAACCAAGGAGCTTCCTGACTAGGCGGGCTGATTGAACCTTCGTCAACTTTTTGATCTTTCATTGGTCGAGCGGCGCGATGTAGTGGCGCTCGAATGGGCCGGAGCCGAGTACACTTTCGGCGAAATCGACGCGCGGAGCAATCGCATGGCGCACGCGCTTAAAGCGCGTGGGCTCGCGGGCGGTGACCGGCTGTGTGTCTATCTCCCCAACTGCCTGGAGTTCATCGATTTGTATCTCGCCTGCGTGAAGCTGGGCGTGATTTTCGTACCCATCAATATCTTGTATCGAGAGCGCGAGATGTCGCATATTCTGGGCGATGCGGAACCCAAATTGCTGGTGACCGATGCGGAGTTGCCTGCGCTGATTCAAGAAGCCGCGGCGCAACCGGATACGCTCGAAGCGCTGCCGCTTGAGGGTGACGCTCCCGCGGCTTTGGTGTACACGTCGGGCACCACGGGAACCAGCAAAGGCGCGATCATCACGCACAACAATCTGCTCGCGAACGGCGTGAATCTGACGGCCTGCTGGCAGATCACCGATCGCGACCGTTTCCTGCTCGCGCTGCCGCTGTTTCATGTGCACGCGCTGGGCAACGGACTGCATTGCTGGCTGCTCTCCGGCTGCCGGATGCGGCTGCTCGAACGGTTCGAAAAGGAAACCGCCACGGAGACGTTTCTCGATTTTCGGCCGACGCTGTTCTTCGGTGTGCCCACGGTCTATGTGCGTCTTCTCGACACGGCTCCGGAGGCCGCGCGGCAGATTGGCGCGCGGATGCGGCTGTTCGTCTCCGGCTCCGCTCCGCTTCCCGCGGCGGTGCTCGAAGAGTTTCGCGAGAAATTCGGGCACACGATTCTGGAGCGCTACGGCATGACCGAGACGATGATGAATATTTCGAACCCCTACTCGGGTGAGCGGCGACCTGGAAGCGTCGGCTTTCCGCTTCCAGGAGTTTCGGTGCGGATCGACGACACGGGCGAGTTGCATCTCAAGGGTCCCAACGTCTTTCCCGGTTATTGGCGGCGCGAGGACGCAACGCGCGATGCCTTTGTCGATGGATGGTTCAAGACGGGCGACATCGCCACGCGCTCAGAGGACGGCTATTACACGCTATGCGGCCGGCGCAGCGATCTGATCATTTCGGGAGGCTTCAACATTTATCCTCGCGAGATCGAGGAATTTTTGGCCGAGCAACCCGAAATCGCCGAGGCGGCGGTGGTGGCGGAGGCGGACTCGGTACGCGGGGAGATCCCCGTCGCCTACATCGTGCTTCGGGTTGCGAGTTGCGATGCGGATGAGCTCAAATCGCGCTGCCGTGAAAAACTTGCTTCGTTCAAAGTTCCGCGGCGTTTCGAGGTGATCGAAAAGCTGCCGCGAAACGCGCTGGGCAAAGTGCAAAAGCATCTTCTATGCCGCGCATCCTGATGGTGGCTTCCGAGGCCGCGCCGTTCGCCAAGACGGGCGGGCTCGCGGATGTGATGGGGTCGCTTCCTGCCGCTCTCGCGCGATTGGGTGATGAGGTCGCGGTGCTGCTGCCGCGCTACCGAAGTATCTCCGCTCCGGCGGATCGAATCTACGAAAACATGTTCGTGCGGGTCGGGCCTCGCGGATACTCCGTGGGGATCGACCAGATCGTGCGGCAAGGCGTGCGCTATTTGTTCGTCGACTGCCCGCCGCTCTATGACCGCGCCGGGATCTACAACGAAGCCGGCGTCGACTACCCCGACAATCACATCCGCTTCGCTGCGCTCTGCCAGACCGCGATCGAGGTCGCGCGCCGGATCTTCCGGCCGGATGTGTTTCACGCGCACGACTGGCAGGCGGGATTGCTTCCTGTTCTGCTGCGCGAGAATTTCGCGGCGGATCCGACGTTTTTCGGCTCGCGCTGCATGCTCACCATTCACAATCTGGGCTACCAGGGAAATTTTGCGGCGTCCGCTCTGGCAGATCTGGATCTGACGCCGTCGTTGTTTCACATGGAGGGTCTCGAATTCTTCGGTCTCCTCAGTTTCCTCAAGGCCGGGATCGTGTGGGCGGATGCTGTAACGACCGTGAGTCCCACCTACGCACGCGAGATTCAGACGCCCGAATTTGGTTTCGGCCTGGACGGATTGCTGCGGTCGCGCGCGGGGAAGCTCAGTGGGATTCTCAACGGCGTCGACTATCAGGAGTGGAATCCGGAAACAGACCGGTATCTTACGGCGAACTATTCGGCTCGCGATCTTTCGGGCAAGCGCGCGGCGAAGCTGGCTCTGCTCGCGGAGATGGGCCTTGCGCCGGATGCAGACCGCCCGCTGCTGGGGATCGTGTCGCGCTTTGCGCACCAAAAGGGGATGGACCTGGTGGTAGAGGCTTGCTCAGAGCTGCAGAGCGAGGATTTCGCCCTGGCGACGCTCGGTTCGGGAGACGCGCCGCTCGAGACAGCGTTTCAAGCGATGGCGGCGGCGCAGCCGGACCGGTTCGCGATCCGGCTCGGGTATAACGACGGTTTAGCGCATCGCATCGAGGCGGGGTCTGATATTTTCCTCATGCCCAGCCGATATGAGCCTTGTGGCCTGAATCAGATCTATAGTTTGCGCTATGGGACCGTACCCGTGGTGCACGCGACCGGGGGGCTGGACGATACGGTGGAAAAAGAAACGGGATTCAAGTTCACCGGGCTCTCGGCAGCGAATCTGGCGGGTGCGATCCGGGAGGCGCTGGCCGCTTACGCGGACCGGAAAGCGTGGACCGCGCGGATGCGCCTGGGGATGGCCAAGGATTTCTCGTGGGACGCTTCGGCGGCGCAGTATCAGAGGCTCTTTGACACGCGATTGTAGAATACGCGATCTATACTAACAGCATCCCCCCAACTGTATGCAAACTTTTGACATGATCGTGCTCGGCACGGGTCCGGCGGGACAGAGGGCGGCCATCCAGGCCGCAAAATGCGGCAAGCGCGTGGCGGTGGTGGAGCGGCGCGAATGCGTCGGCGGAACCTGCATCAACACCGGCACCATCCCCTCGAAGACCATGCGTGAGGCGGTGCTGCATCTGTCCGGCTACAACTACCAGAACATTTACGGCGTCAATTACCGCTTGAAAGACAAGATCACCATGGCGGATCTGGTCTTCCGCGTGCAGCACGTGATCAAGACGGAGATCGACGTGACGGTGGCGCAGCTTTCGCGCAACAACATCGAGACACTGCTCGGTTGCGGCAGCTTCAAGGACCCGCACACCATCCACGTCGAAGGCGTGCGCGGAGGAACCGATTACTGCGCGGAGACTGTGGTAATCGCCACCGGCACCAAACCGGCCGTGAACTCCAAGGTTCCGTTCAACAATCGCAACATCCTGAACACGGATGAAGTCCTGCAAATGGGGGAAATTCCGAAGACGCTGATCGTGGTGGGCGGCGGCGTGATCGGCGTGGAGTACACCTGCATGTTCGCCACGCTGGGCGTGCGCGTAATCCTGGTGGAAAAGCGGCCACGCCTGCTGGAGTTCGCCGATTCCGAAATTGTCGAGGCGCTTTCCTACCATCTGCGCGACAGCCGCGTGACCATGCGGTTGAACGAAGAGGTTTCGAGCGTCGAGGACATGCCCGACGGAAGCGTCGTTGCCAATCTCGAGAGCAAGAAAAAGATCGTGGGCGATGCTTTGCTCTACGCGGTCGGCAGGCAAGGCAATGTGGATGAGCTGAATCTGGCAGCGGCGGGTCTCGAAGCCGACGCGCGCGGGCGCATCAAAGTGGACGAGAACTACCGCACCAGCCAGCCTCACATCAGCGCCGTGGGAGACGTGATCGGTTTCCCCAGCCTGGCTTCGGTTTCGATGGAGCAAGGACGAATCGCCGCCGCGCACGCCTGCGGCCTGATGGTGCAATCCAATCCGGCCACCTACCCGTACGGCATTTACACCATTCCCGAAATCTCTTTCATCGGCAAGAACGAAGAGCAGCTTACCGACGAAGATGTGCCGTACGAAGTCGGCGTGGCTTACTATCGCGAGATCGCGCGCGGGCAGATCCGCGGCGACACCACCGGACGCCTGAAATTAATCTTTCATCGTGAAACGCGTGAGCTGCTGGGGGTTCATATTATCGGTGAGGGCGCGGCGGAACTGCTGCATATCGGGCAGGCTGTCATGGTTTTCAAAGGCAAGGTAGACTATTTTGTCGAAACGGTCTTCAACTATCCCACGCTCGCGGAGTGCTACAAGGCGGCTGCGTTCAACGGCCTGAACAAGCTGTCCCGCGCCTGAGAAAGGAATCTATGGCAGCGCGTAGCATCGGCTTGGTCGTCAGCGAGCACATCGCGTCGGGAATCGTGGAGAACGGGGGCCTGGCGGGAACGGTCCATGTGCGCTTCAAGGATGAAGAGGGACAAGACCTGCTGCATTTTATGCCCGCCGAGCAGTTGGTCGGGCTTCTGGCAGAAGAAGCGGTAAGGCTGGCTGCGGAAAAACCCGTCGAGGCGATCGGCATGGCGTTTCCCGGCATCGTCCGCTTCGGCGTGATCCAGGATTCGCCCAATCTGCCTCAAATCAAGGGCCTGGATATCGATGCCGCCATGCGCGCGGCTCTCGAACAGCGCGGCATGAAAGCGCGCCTGACGGTTTCAAACGACGCCGATGCTGTTGCGGCCGGAATCGCCGCGACACACGACAGTCTGGACCGGCTGATTCGCGTGTGGACCCTCGGCGTGGGAATCGGTTTCGGCCACTATCCGGAGTCGGACGGCGTTTGGGAGGGCGGCCACACTGTGGTATCGCTCGACCCCAATGAACATTTCTGCGGGTGCGGCGGGCGAGGGCACCTGGAAGGCATCATGGGTCATCGGGCGATGCGCCTGCGGTTCCTCGACCGCGAGCCGGACGAGGTTTTCGCCGCCGCCAAAACCGGCGCCGACCGGCGGTGCGTGGAGTTTGTCGAATTGTGGCACCGCGCGCTGGCGGCGGCGACCGCCACCAGCATTCACCTGGAAGGTCCCGGCAAATTCTACATCACGGGAATGCACGCGAACTTCGTCAATCTCGCGATTCTGAACACGTATATGCAGGAAATGGTGAAACTGAGCCCGCTGCTGAGTTATGTGTTTGAAATCGTGGAGCGCAATGACGAGCTTGCGGTGATCGGCGCGGCGGTCAATTCTCTGCGGAATTAACAATTTCCTGTTCCCTTTCGTATAGCCCCCTGGTCTCACGAGTGAGTCTAAGGGGGCAATACGAGAATGCTACGCAGCAAATCACTTACACTGGGCGCGGTATTGGCCGTCGCGGTCGCGCCAGCCGCGTTTTCGGCGTCGGCTAACGCTTACATTCAGACCAATTTGGTTGCGGACACGGCCGGAGTCGCGCTGTTGACCGATCCGAATCTGGTGAATCCTTGGGGGATCGCGATTTCGACCACCAGCCCGTTCTGGCTGAGCGATAACGGTACCGGCCTGGCTACCGTTTACTCCACCAGCGCCAGCGCGACGCTGACCGTCAGCACTCTGAAGGTGACCATACCTGTGGGGGCGGCCAGCACGGAGAAGCTCGGCCCGGTTACCGGCCAGATCAGCAACACCACTACAGCCTTTCTTCTGGCGAACGGAACCAAAGCCAGTTTTATCTTCTGCACGGAGGACGGCACGGTTTCCGCCTGGAACGGCGGCACGGCTGCGGCGATTCAGGTTGACAATTCCTCGAAAGGCGCGGTGTACAAAGGGCTGACTCTTGGAGGCACTTCCACCGCGCCGCAGATTTACGTCGCGAACTTCAACGCCGGGACCGTTGAAGTCTACGACGGGAACTTCGCTCCGGTGAAGCTTGCGTCAGGGGCCTTCACGGATTCGCAGATTCCCGCAGGTTTTGCGCCTTTCAACGTCCAAAACCTGAACGGGAAGCTCTACGTTACCTACGCCAAGCAGGATGCCGCCAAGTACGACGACGTTCCCGGCCCCGGCAATGGTTATGTGGACATTTACGACATGAACGGTGCCAGCCTCCAACGCCTGGTAGCCGGCGGAGCACTGAATTCTCCCTGGGGCGTGGCCATCGCACCCGCGAATTTCGGCACGTTTTCGAATGACTTGCTGGTAGGCAACTTCGGCAACGGCATCATCAATGTGTACGATCCGGTAGCCGGAACCTCCCTCGGCGCGCTCCAGAATACCAGCGGCACGACCATCGCGATTTCGGGACTGTGGGGGCTGCAAGTGGGGAACGGGAAGAGCGGCGGCGACTCGAACGCCGTTTATTTCACGGCGGGTCCGAGCGGCACCCATGGGCTCTTCGGAAGCCTTCAGGCCGGTCCGGTCGCGTCTACCAGCAATCCGGTCGTCGACGGCGCGGACTTTGCGCCAGGGATCGCGCAGTATTCGTGGATTAGCGTGTTCGGCTCGAATCTATCGTCCACGACGCGCGGCTGGCTTGCGAGTGATATGCCTGGCGGTAAACTGCCCACGGCGCTGGATAACGTCTCGGTGACCGTGGACGGAAAGCCGGCTTATGTCGCCTACATCAGTCCGACGCAGATCAATGCGCTGGTGCCGGCGGATCTAACACTCGGCGCGGTGCAGGTTTCGACGTCCAATCAAGGTCTAGCCAGCGCCAGTGTTTCCGCGCAGATGCAGGCAACCACCCCCGCTTTCTTTATCTCGAAGAGTAACTACATCGCGGCGTTGCACGCGAATAATACGGTAGTTGGTCCCACCACGTTGTATCCCAACAATTCGACGCCCGCCGCGCCGGGCGAGACGATCATGCTGTTTGGGACCGGCTTTGGACCGGCTTCGACGCCGATTCCCGATGGACAGATGATCACCACAGCGATTCCGGTTACGGGCGTGACGATCACGGTCGGGGGCGCTCCCGCGCAGGTTACCTTCGCGGGGTTGGTGATGCCGGGGCTATATCAGTTCAATGTGGTGATTCCATCGGCCACGGCGAATGGGGACGCGCAGGTGGTGGCTACGGTGGGGAATTCCATCAGCCCGACCGGAGCGCTGGTCAACGTGCACAACTAGGAGCCCACGGGCTGAACGCCCGTGCCACAGGTCAAGCTCTGGCCATGTGGCGCGGGCTTGAACCCCAATGCTACATTTCACTGTGGTTATGTTCCAAACAAGCAATTAGGATTGCGTCGTTGTGGGGCGGGCAATAATGACCGCCGCCGCGTTTCTACGCGGCGCACGCCGGCTGAAAAGCCGGCTGCAGCCAAAAATGACTGCCCCACAAGGCAATGGAATCAAGCGAATGCAGGCAAGCAATCCATTTTTATGGCCGGCCTGCCGGGCCAATCAGATGCTGTGTGTCCTTCTGATTTTCCTGGCAGATGTACTCCATCAGCTCGTCATTCGGCATCAGGCGGTGCGATGCGTTGATCGTAAATGGCTTCTCATACGCGCCGGGATCGTCGATCGTGACCTCCTCGCGCAGAGTGCCTAGATCCGGGCGCGTGTAGCGCTCGATCGTGTGGAGCTGCTCCGTGTGCGGATGGCCCACGAAATCGAACCAGAACAGGCTGTTGAAGCCGACGGTATCGACGATGAGCGCATCGCCTTCCCAGCGCCCGACCGAGTGGCCGTACCAAGTCGGGTTCAGATCCGCGGGATGCTTGCGGCCGTCCATGAAAATCTGGCGGAAGCTGTGGATGTTGCCTTCGAACAGGAAATAGATGTACGGCGGAGTCTCGATGATTTTCCACGGATACGGAGCATGCCGGGGAACACCCGTGGGCAAACAGTTCGCTTCCGGGTCATCCCGGGAGAGGTGATTCTTCATGAGCGCCTCGGCCGCGGGTTTTAATTCGATTTTGTCGCCCGGCTTCAGGCCTAGCGAAATATCCTCAATTAAGAAAATGTCGCCGGGACGCCACAGCCCGGAGAGGTCGACCCGTCCGCTGGCCAGATGAGGCGCGGGGCCGCTCGGAGCCGGCGGAGCCACTTTCGCCTTGGTGGACGTTTGCGCATGGACGGTCGCAAGCGGCGGCGTCAGCCGAATCGCAAGGCACGTTGCCAGAAGTACGGCAACGACGGCCACGCCTCTCAAAACACGTTCTTTCATTCCAGCAATGGTAGTGCGCCACAGCTGCGGAGGCAAGGGGCTTGTTTGAGAAATCGCGTGGTATACTGGCGGCTCTATTCGGCCGCCCATGAAAATACTCACGCTCCTTTTTTCGGTTGCAACTCTCGCTTCGGCGCAGTTTTATAACATCACCACTATCGCCGGAAATGGCCGGCTGCCCTTCGGGGCGGGCGGACCGGCAATCAATGCGAAGTTAGTGGTGCCTCGCTACGTCGCCGTGGACGCGGCCGGGAACACGTACATCAGCGACACCTACTTCAATCAGGTATTCCAGATATCGCCCAGTGGAACCATTTCCGCATACGCGGGCTTGGGCACACAGGGCTTTAGCGGCGATGGCGGCACGGCCACTTCGGCGCAGCTTTTCGCTCCGCAAGGGCTCGCGGTGGATGCGGCGGGGAATCTGTACATTGCCGATTCGGGGAATTACCGCGTACGCAAAGTCACGCCGGG
>DATGII010000247.1:0-18125 GCA_035295805.1 Bryobacteraceae bacterium
TACGCCACGTTCAGTGGAGAGCCGACGGCGCTGGCGTTTGGCCCGGATGGCTGGCTGTATGTGGACGTTCAAGTCGGGGCTGCCGGGGAGGTCGTCAAGATCAATGGGAGCGCGCGCGCGGCGATTGCCGTTAGCGTCGCCACCACCGGCATCGCTATCGATTCGTCGGGAACGGTGTACCTCGCCGATAGCATCGGGCAACGGGTCGGCCGCATCAACACCGATGGCACGATCACCTATTTCCTCGGCACAGGCCAGGCTGCCTCGACCGGTGATGGCGGCCCCTCGAACCAAGCGTCGGTCAACCGGCCGGTTGGGCTTTCTGTGGACGGCAACGGCGTGCTTTATATCTGCGAAGGGCAATTTGGGGGCGATCGCGTGCGCGCGTATACTCCGTTCCCCCCGCTCCAGATCTCGGCGAATGGCGTGCAGAATGCGGCCTCCTACGCAGGTGGTGCGGTGGCGCCCGAAGAACTCGTGTACTTGAAAGGGAACACCGGCGCGACGCAGTTGACGGTGCAGAATTCGTCTTCTTTCCAATTCGATCTCGGCGGTGTTTCGATCCAGATCACCGACTCGACCGGAAAGCAAACGTACGCGCCGCTTTATTATGTAGCACCGGGACAGGCGGTGTTCCTGTTTCCGGTGGGCATCCCGCCCGGTTCGGCCACATTGCTTATGCGCAACGACGACGGCCGCTCGACCACCGCGACGGTAACTGTGGCGGCGACCGCGCCCGGAATCTTTACGGCCAACAGTTCCGGCAGCGGGCCACCGGCCGCTACCGTCACGCGCGCCGCGGCTGACGGCACCAGCACGACCCAGTACGCTTTCATGCAAGGGTCGGACGGTCAACTGGCGCCAGCACCCATCGATTTGGGCGGCGCCGGCGATTCCACAGTTCTGGTTCTTTATGGCACCGGATTGCGGCACTACTCACAATCGGTTTCGGCGAAAATCGGCGGCGTGGACCTGCCTGTGCTGTTCGCGGGATCGCAGAGCGAGTTCGGCCTGGATCAGGTGAACCTTCAGCTCCCGCAGCAGTTGGCCGGCAGCGGCGCCGTGAACCTCACCCTGATGGTGGACGGCCAGACGGCCAACACGGTGCAACTGCTGTTCCCATAATTGGTCGCAAGCCATAACCGCTTACAATTGAAACGAGGACGGGCGAATCGAGCGTCTCCGGCAGCGCATACGTGAACGGCTGGTCGAGCGGCACCGGCAGGCTCACGTCGCAGTACAGGTACGATCCCTCGGGCATCGAACTCCAGCATAACTGCTGGCAGGATCCCGCATTAAGCGGAAGACGAAGAGATGCCCAACAATTTGTCGCCGCCGCACGCGACGAAAACGGTCCGCGCGGCGCGGCTCATTTCGGCAGCGCGATCCAGGAGGGCGGGAAAACGCGGGTCAGCGCGGAGCGCATTCAGCCAGCGACTGTGTAAGAGCGCGTAGCTGCATGCGTATCCGTTGTCGAGGGCGAGAGAGAGGAGTTGCAGAGCGCGATCCGCCAGATTCCCTTTGGCCAGCAGACAAGCGTTGCCGAAGCGAGCTTCCGGGTCGGTCAAGTTGGGGACGCGGTCGAACGCTTCGCCACTCTGTTCGGTGCCCTGCAGATAAGCGAGCCAAGCCGAGAACCACAGACGGTGCGGCCCCGGTAGGCTTCTCTCGAATTCTTTTGCCGACGCGATCGCCTCCTGCAGGCGGTCCAGACCGTCGAGCGCCGGCGCCACAACGTAAAAGTCGGTAGGAGTCGGGCAGTGATCGAGCGCCTTTTGGAACTCGCCCAGATGAAGATAGGTGTAAGCCACGCTGGTCCGGACGTGCGGGTCCAGACTTTTGGCCAGGTTGTGCGCAGCCACGGAGGCCTCGAGCAGGTCGCAATAACGGAGAGCCTGGACGAGGCCGGTAAGAAGGTTGGGATCATGGCGGTGCGTGTGAGCCCGCTTGATCAGCCGTTCCATGGCTTGCAGAGAGCGGCCGGAATCGCATTCGTGAGCGGTATAAAAGTTGTGGGCGAGAGCCAAATCCGGATTGAGACTGAATGCTTTCTGAAAAGCTTCTTCGGCGCGTTCGAGATACCCGGAGCGCGAGTCCACGAACTTACCGACATACCGGAGCGCGCGCGCCAGGCAAGCCCACGCGGGCGCGTATTGCGGATCGGCCTCCACGGATTGCAGGTAGAGATCGCGGGCCGTGATCATGTTGGGCGCGTTATAGCCCGCGGCTACGAGTTGGTTGGCCCGCAGATAGAATTCATAGGCGGCCGCGCTGGCGGGAACGTCGTGCTTGAGGGCGCGCTGCTCGCGCGCCGTCAGGGGAAGGGCAAGAGACTGAACGATGCGGTTGACGATCTCGTCCTGAACCTCGAAGATATCGTGGAACAAAGCATTGAATGTGTTGGTCCACAGCACGGCGCCGTCGGCCGCCTGCACCAGCTGCGCATTGACCCGCAAATGCTTGCCGTCAGAGAGAAGAGTGCCGGTGAGAATGGCATCGACTTGAGCCTGTTCGGCCACAGCTTTCAGATCGGCTTCGGCGGCGGCGAAGCGGGACGCGGCCATCGTCGAGCGCACCACCAGGGAGTCGATCGCAGCCAGGGAACTGGTAACGGCGTCGGGCAGGCTCAGCGAGAGGAAATCGGATGCCTCATTTTGCCTTAGAACGCGAAACGGAAGAACGATCAGACGCGTGAGGGAAGGGCGCGGCGCCGGATGCGCCGGCGGGTTTGCCAGCGCCTCGAGTACGGCTGCCGCCGAAGCGTAACGCTCGCCCCGGCTCTTGTGCAAAAGCTTGTCGACGATGGCCGCCAGATCGGAGGACAGCGGCGGCGCCGCATCGTGAAGGATCGCGTGCATGGTGTCGACCGTGGAATTCCGGCGCCAGGGATGCCGGTCCGCCAGCATTTCGTAGAGAATGGTCCCGAAGGCAAACAGGTCGCTGCGCGGATCGACTTCCTGCCCGAGGACTTGTTCGGGGGACATGTAGGCGACGGTGCCCACGATTTGCCCGGCGACGCTGACCCCCGCGGTGGCCGTATCGTCGTTCTCGAATCCGCCGCGAGCGGTAAGCCGCTTGGCGAGGCCGAAATCCAGAACTTTTACGTAGCCGTCGGAGCGGACCATGATGTTGGCGGGCTTCAGGTCGCGGTGAACAATGCCGGCGGCATGAGCCGCGCGGAGAGCTTCGAGAATCTGGCGCGCGACCTCCAGCCGGCGGACGGCAGCCGGTGAATGATTGAGCCAATCGCCCAGCGTCTCGCCGTCCACAAATTCGGTGACGAGGTAGCCGGCGCCCGAGGGCAGGGAGCCAATGTCATAGAGGGTACAGATATGGGGATGATTGAGCGCGGAGATCGCCCGCGCCTCGCGTTCGAAACGATTGCTAAATTCCTGGGCCGAGGTTTTGATGGCAACCATGCGGCCCAGACGCGTGTCGATGCCGCGGTACACTCTCCCCATGCCGCCCGCGCCCAAAGGCCCAACGACCTCATACGGTCCCAACCTCTGGCCGGGAGTCAGGTCAAGCCAGTGCTCGAACTCCTGGCGCGCGCGAGGCTCCGGCTCAACGGACGCCAGGGTCCGGGTGAGCAAGGAATCGACCTGCCGCCGGAGATCCGTATCCGCGCCGCAGGCCTCATCCAAAAAGGCATCGCGGGTTTTCGGCTCGTGATCCAGAGCCAAATGGTACAGCTGTTCGATCTGGTGGCGGCGCTCGGGGTTCATGGACTCGCGTCCCGGCCTGTCTCACAATCTTACAACCGTGGTGACATACACGGCCTCGCTTACAATTGAAACGAGGACTGGGTGGAGAATCGCGAAATCGCGCGCATTTTGTGGGAGACCGCCGACCTGATGGAGATCGCGGGTGAAGATTCGTTTCGCATCCGCAGCTACCGCAACGGGGCGACCGCCATTGAGGGCTATCCGGAGCGTGTGCACGATATTCTGCGCGACCGGGAGCGCAAAGTGACCGACATTCCGGGCATCGGCAAGGGGTTGGCAGCGGTGCTGGGCGAAATCGTCGAGCGCGGGTCGTGCGAACGGCGCGATGCGCTGCTGCAGAAGTTTCCGCCCGGCGCGCTCGAGTTTCTGAAGATCCAGGGGCTTGGGCCGAAAGGGATCGCACTCATCTTCGAGCATTACCGCGTCGCCACCATCGATGAACTGGAGCAGCTCTGCCGCGAGCAGAAGCTGCGGGTGCTGCCGCGCATGGGAGCCAAGCTGGAAGAGAAAGTGCTTCGCTCGATAGGGCAATACCGCCAGCGCACGGGCCGATACCTGCTGAGCTACGCGGACAATATGGCATCGGAGCTGAGCGAGGTGTTTCTGCAGGTACCCGGGGTGACGGCGGTGACGCCGGCCGGCAGTTTACGGCGGGGTCGCGAGACGGTGGGCGATCTCGATCTTCTGGTGACGGGTCCCAATCCGGAGCCGGCGCTGGAGCGGTTCATCGCCTATCCGAAGGTGGAGGAAGTGCTCGGCCGGGGCGAGAACAAGGCGAGTGCGAAGGTGGGGCGGGAAGGGCTGCAGGTGGACGTGCGCGCGCTGCCGCCCGAAAGCTTCGGGGCCGCGATGCAGTATTTCACCGGCAGCAAGGATCACAACGTCGCCATACGCACACGCGCCGTGAAGATGGGGCTGAAGCTCAGCGAGTACGGACTTTACCGAATCGAGGATGACTCGCGCGTGGCGGGCGGAACCGAGGCCGAAATTTACGAGGCGCTGGGGCTGCGATGGATTCCGCCGGAGCTTCGCGAAAATTGCGGCGAAATCGAAGCCGCCGAGGCGGGCCGGCTTCCGGAGCTGGTCGAACTGAAGGACATCCGCGGCGACGTGCACATGCACACGACCGAGACGGATGGCCGCGCCACCCTGGAAGAGATGGCGCAGGCTGCGCGGGCCAAAGGCTACGAGTATCTCGCGATCACCGATCACTCGAAAGCGCTCGCGATGTCGAACGGTCTGGATGAAGCGCGCGCGGTGGCGTTCGCGAAGCAGGTGCGCGAGATCAACCGGAACGGTCTGGGCATTCGCGTGTTTTCCGGACTGGAATGCGACATTCTGCGCGACGGCACGCTCGATCTGGCGCACGACGCGCTGGCCGAACTCGACGTGGTGATCGGCAGCGTCCACAGCCATATGAACCTGGAGCCCGCCGAAATGACCGACCGGCTGCTGCGCGCGCTGGAATGCCCGCAGTTGCGCATTCTTGGGCATCCGACCGGGCGCATTCTGCTGCATCGCGATCCGTTTCCTTACGATTTCGAGCGCATTGTCGCGGAAGCCGTGCGGCGTGGAGTCTGGCTCGAGATCAATGCCGGGCCGGAGCGGCTGGACCTGGGCAGCGCCATGATTCGCACCGCGAAATCCAAAGGGGCGCGGTTTACGATTTCCACCGATGCGCACCATCCCAAGCACCTCGACTTCATGCGCTATGGCGTAATCACGGCGCGGCGGGGCTGGCTGGGGCCGCCGGACATCCTGAATACGCTGCCGGCGGAACAGTTCGCGCAAGCGCTCCAGAAAAAATCATGAAAATCACTTCTTCGCGGGAAGTCTACAAGTGCGGTCTGTTTGGAGTGACCGAAGACCGGGCCGTCGATCGCAAGACGGGCTTCAAGATCAAGCGTTCCGTGGTGCGGCACGCCGGGTCGGCGGTGATGATGGCGGTGGATGAGCGCCAGCGCATTCTGCTGGTGCGGCAATTCCGGTTGCCGGCGGGAAAATATCTGTGGGAACTGCCGGCGGGGAAGCTGGATCCGGGAGAAAGACCGCTGCAGGCGGCGAAGCGGGAACTGGCGGAGGAGACCGGATACAAGGCGCGCGCGTGGAAGAACCTGAGCTCGTTCTGGGTAAGCCCGGGTTACGTCCAGGAGAGGATGACGATTTTCCTGGCGACCGATCTCACCGCAGGCGAGGCGACGCCAATGGACGACGAGCGGATCGAGGCGCGCTGGTTCGCGAGCTGCGAGGTGGAGCGGATGATTCACGCGCGGAAGATTGAAGACGGCAAGACGATGATCGGGTTTTTTATGTGGCGGGCGACAACCCGCTGACTTCAGGAATCCGGCTTTTTTCCAGGCAAGCCGGCGGGGTTTTCATGGGTGCGCTCGCGGAATTTGCCGCGCATGCTGGCGGCGAGCGAGACGGCGGATTCGCCGAACCTGTCACGCAAACGGTCGGCGGCGGCGAGCGCCCGTGTCCAGCGCTCGTGACGCTCTTCGCCCAACAAATCCATTTGGTCCACGCTCTCGCCGAAGGAGGAAGCGTTGACGCCCAGGAGGCGCACCGCCGCGCCCGGTTTCCAGTTGGCGCGAAACAACTCGCGCACTTCGGCGAACAGTTCGGTATCGAGCTGCGTGGGGCGGCTGACGGAATGCGCGCGGGTGATGGTGGAGAAATCGGAATAGCGCAGCTTGAGCTGGATCGTGCGCGCATGCAGCCGGTGCTCGCGCAAGCGGCGGCCGACCATCTCGGAGAGGCGGGCGAGGGTTGCTTCCAGCTCCGCGAGATTGGCGGTGTCCTGGCTGAACGTGTGTTCGTGGCTGATGGATTTCGGGCCCGGGTCTTCGCCGATGGCCGTGTCGTACCAGCCGCCGGCATCTTCGCCGCGCGACTTGCCGGCGAGGGCGAGACCCCATTTTCCGAAACGCTCTTCGAGAAACGCTTCGTCGAGGCGCGCGAGATCGCCGACTTTGCGGATGCCGAGACTATGGAGATTTTTTTCGGTGACCTTGCCCACGCCCGGCACCTTGCGGACATCGAGGGGCGCTAGAAAGGCGGCCTCCTGACCGGGGATCACCCACAATACGCCGTTGGGTTTGGCCTGGTCGGAGCTGATCTTGGCCACCAATCGCGACGCGGCGATGCCGATGGAACAATTGAGGCGCGTCCTGGCCTTCATCTGCTCATGCAGGCGGTGTGCGGCTTTCAGCGGAGGGCCGTACAGCCGCTCGGTACCGTTCATATCGATGTAGGCTTCGTCGATGGACGCCATTTCGACCAGTGGCGAGAAGGCGTGGAGCACGTCGTAGACCTGCTGCGAACATTCGCGATATCGATCGGGATGCCCGTCGACAAATATGGCTTGGGGGCAAAGCTTGTAAGCGGTGCGCAGCGGCATGGCGGAATGGACGCCGAATTTGCGGGCTTCGTAAGAGGCGGCGGAAACCACGCCGCGCTCGTTGGGGCGGCCGCCGACCACCACGGGCTTGCCCTTAAGCGAAGGATCGAACAACTCTTCGACGGAGACGAAGAAGGCGTCCATGTCGACATGGAAAAAGGTGCCCATGACGGCCATCCTCGATTGTAGCGTCCGCTACTTCTTTAAACGGGCTCGATCGAGAGTTGATCGCCGGGCTGCGTGCCAGTTTCCCGGGCGGTGCCGGCAGGCAGCTCGATGATCGAGTGCGCTGTCAGGCAAGCGGAGAGACGCCAGGGCGGGACGGCATGCCTGACTTTGCGCACTCTCTTCTGGCGGTTCAGGTACACGAGATCGATGGCGAATTTCATAAAGAAGGTATGGACCGATTCGCAGGGAGTGATCCACAAGCCGTCGCCGGGCTCGAGCCTGGTGTGCTTGAGGAGGCCGGTGCGCCGCTTGGCGCTGGTATCGGCAACCTCCGCGGCGGTGGCAAGGACCGTGTTACGGGTCTGATTGTGGATATGTACTTTCAAGCCAGCAAGAGTAGCACAGTCGGCTCAATCAGCAACCGGCGTCCGGTGATGCGGCAAGGTCGATCGGCTACAGGCCGGGGTGAGCGATCAACTCGATGAAGAAAGCGCGCCCGGGCTGCGGCATGCTGTCGAGGCGCGGGTTGAGGGCGACGGGATCCGTATAGTGATGATCGAAGGCGTTGCGGATTCCGAACTGCACATCGAAATTCCGCCAGATCCCGCGGGTGCTAAGCGTGAAATCAGCGAGGGCGGCCGGGTCCAACAACGCGCCGGCCATAGTTTTCCGGCTACTGAAGGCGCGCATGCTGCTACTGACGTAGAGCTTGCGGCCGACGGGCACCGCCAACCGCAACTTCGCCTGCTGGTTCGCCGAGTTCGGCAGCCAGGCTCCCGTGAGCGCATCGGTGGCGCGTTGGACCGCGTAGCTCGCCGACACCTCCACCCGGTCGAGCGGATGGCCATTGATCTCCCATTCCACCCCGGCGGCATGGACACCGCCCAGATTTTGAAACTGAATGAGGCCGTTATCGTTGTAAGCGCCCGTTTGAAAATCACGCAACCAGTAGCCGTACACGGCGCCCAGGAGGCTCCACCGTTTGCTAAAGCGGTGCTCGACATTCACCTCGACGGTATCCACGTTTTCGGGCCGGAGCCTGGGATTCGCGGCCGCCGAGATTCCGTCTTCAAAGAACAGGTCGAAGGCATTGGGGTTGCGAAAGGCGCGGCCATAGAGAAGTTTGTAGGTCCACGCAGCGGACGGCTGGTAGATCAGCGCAGCGCGCGGAGAGAGGAAGCTCGGCCGATAGGCCGAGGCGTCAACCCGAAGGCCCAAATCCAGTTTCCAGAATGAGGAAAAGGTGAGCTCGTCCTGCGCGAAAACCGCGAGCGATCTGTCGCGGCGGTGAATGTACACGAACTCCTGCGGCACTGGAGAGACATCGCGCGACGATTGCAGAACTCTCAAGTCGATCTTGGTTTCCGCGCCGGCCGTCAGCACGCCGAAGCGGCCCACACCGAAGCGGTAGGAGAGCGCGGAGCCAATCCAATCGCCGCACGAGCATGAGCGGTTGTCTTCAATGCCGGCGTCCAGGGGGAAGTCGAAGCGGCCGCGCAAGTGCGTCTGGCTGTAATAGGCACGCCAGCGGAAGGTGCGATTGTCGCGCTCCCGCGTATAGACCGCTTCCCCGTAATTGAGAGGCTCGACTACTTTGGTGCCCGGATCGTTGAACACGGTTGGACCCCAGGAGATCGGCTGAATCTTCGTGCGCTTGGAAAGGGCCGCCGTGAAGCTCCAGTTGCGCCAGGACAGATTGGTAAAAAAATGGTATCCATTTTCCGCGTCCATATGAACGGCGCGGCCGAAATTCGTTTCCGGCGCGTTGAACTGCGGAAAGAACAGCGGGCTTTCTCCCGCGTTGGAAAACACGGATCCGGAAAACAAGATCTTGGCCTCCCTGCCGAGGTCCGTAGCGGCCGTGATCTGGCTCTTCTTCTCGCCGAAGCTTCCCGCGTCGAGAGTCAGCCGGAGCGGGCCAATTTCATCGGGGGACTTGGTGATGACGTTGACGGTCGCGAAAATGCCGTTGCTGCCGTACAACGCCGACGACGGCCCCCGAATGATCTCGATCCGCTGAACCAGGCTCATGTCGATGGGGAAATCGACTCCGAACCAGAGCATGGAATCGAAAACATTGTCGGCCATGTTGTGGCCGTTCACCATGACCAGGATTCGACTGGCGTAGTCTCCCGGGAGTCCGAAGCCGCGCACTCCCACGGTGCGATAGGTTCGATCGTTGGTCGTGTAGAACCCGCGCACCGAGGCGAGCGCTTCGCCGAGAGTCCGATAACCGTATTTATAGATATCGTCCGCGGTCAGCACAGTTACGCTGGCCGGCGCCTCCTGTAAGGTCTGGCGATGCAAGGTAGCGCCCTCGACTGTGAGGTCCATCAATTGTTCGAGGGGCAAGGAAGCCCAATCCGGATGCGTTCTGCCAGGTTGGTCGGGAGCCTCCGGCCAGGCCGATCCAGCCAGGATCACCAGGTGGGCAAGCAGGGACACACCCCGACTCATGCCTGATCCATCGGCATTTTCGATTTAATTCATTAGGGGGCCTCGCCGCGCTGTGTTGCCGCCCCTCCGATGCGGTAAGGTAGATGCGTGCGCGTTTGTTCTTCTCTGGCCGTAGCGGCATTCTGGACACCGCTACTCTGGGGCCAGCCCGGCCTTACGCGTTACATTCCGGCCTTGGCATACGGGCCGAACATGTGGTCGATCGTGCGGCTTACCAACTCGGGGACGATGGCGCGCACGGTGGGAGTCGATGTGTACCGGGAAGATGGAACCCATCTGCCGATCGGGCCGACAATCGAGGTCGCGCCCGGGGCCACGGCGGACGTGCGCATCGAGGCTCCGGCGAAGAGCTTCGAGGCGTGCTGGGCGCGGGTCACTCTGCCGAACGATGTCGCGGCCCGGGGGATCGTCGAAGTTCTGGAAGGCAACGCGCTGGAAGACTTCTCCCGTGAAATGCACGAGCTGTCGTACCGGACGGAATGGGCGACGCTGACGTCGGCCGTGCAGGAAAAATACCTGTACTTTTTGAACGCGGGCAGTGAGCCGACCGTGCTCACCTTCTGTGCTACCAACCAGAGGGAACCGGAGGCGTGCCGGAAAAAGGGAAGCGCTGCGGCACGCTTCCGGATTGGCCCGAACCAGGCGCTGGGCGTCGAAGTGCACAAGCCGCGTCAAAAATTCTTCATCACCGAATCCTCCATGCCGGAAGGGGCGCTGCTCGTGCTCTTCGACGGCTCGGCGGGAAATAAGAGGGTTTTCGGATCGAAGTCCACCATCGAGTTCGGCCCGGTGCAGCAGTAGCGCGGATTATCGGCTGCTGTGCAGGAGCGTGCGCAGGGCGTCCATGCGGCCGCCGGTTCCTACTAACAAACCATCGGGGAAACGGCGGTACTTGAGAATGGTGCGGTAGATGGTCTGGTTGGCCATCGAGTTCAGCCCGAGACCGGCCAGATACTGCAGCCGCATATTCAGATCCTCGTTGATGGCGGCGTCGGCGGTGAGGGGTTTCAAGTCCGAAGCTCGGCCGGCGTAGGTGGCGAGCACATCCACGGCGGAATGGAACCCCACATCGGCAAGCGATTGTGAAACCGCGAGGTAGCCAGGCGTGTCCAGGCGGTGCTGCAGGTCATCGACGCTGACGGTTGTGGGCGCGGTGGTCCCGAGCAGCACCAGGTCGTAACCGTCACCGTTAAAATTGTTGCTCCACACGGTGCCCTCGGGGAAGACGTCGAAGAAGGTGGCCAGCTCGGTTTTTACGGTTTCCAGATCGCTGTCGTAGATGGGCAGCCATTGCGCGACGGCGCCGCCGGGATTCAGGTGGGCCTTGACCAACTCGTAATACTGCTTGGAATACAGGGTATAAGTTCCTTTGACCCACGGGTGGATGGGATCGGTCGTGATGACGTCGAACTTGTCCCGGGTGGTGAAGATGTAGTGGCGCGCGTCATCGTAGACGATGCGGGTGCGCCGGTCGTTGGCGACCCAGTTGTTCTGTTTGCCGAAAAACTGGGTGGAGGCCGGAGGGATCAGCGGCTCCAGTTCGCAGATAGTGATGTGCCGGACGTCGGGGTAGGGAATGAAAGAGCCGGCAGTCACGCCCGCGCCGAAGCCGACGATCAGAACCGAGCGCGGCTGCGGATTGACCAGCGCCGGCAGATGCCCCATCATGCGCTCGAGCCGCATGTCGAGCGGGGCCGTGGAGGCTTCGGCTTTCCCGCTCACATAAAAGTGGCGCTGGCCGGCCCGTTCGGTGATGACGACCGAAGAATTAACACCTTCGCCGCGGAACAAGACGGTCGACGGGTTGCCGCGGTCAAACAAATCTTCGGCGCGGACGATGGGGGCGAAGCGGCGGCCGTAAGCGACCATCTGCCAGGGGACATCGGATACGGTGAACAACAGCAATAGCGCGGCGACGGCCGCGGCGGCCACGGCGACCGGCCGCGAGCCCGATATTCCGCGAAGAGACAAAGCCGCGACCAAAGCCGATGCGCCCGACACGGCGATCAGGAGCTGTTGCGAGCCGGCCGTGCCCAGGCCTGGAATCAAAACGAGCGAGAACGCCAGCGAGCCGACAATCGATCCGGCGGTATTGACCGCGTAGACTTCGCCGGAAAGCCGGCCCGGATCTTCGCCGGGCGCGGCGGCGGCGGCCAACGCCAGCGGAAAGCTGGCGCCCCACAAAACCGTGGCGGGGAAAATGGCCCAGGTGCAGCGCGCCAGGTCGAGCTCGAAATTAAACCAGGGGTTGACCGAGAGCCACGGGTCGACGGGCCAGTACGGCAGCGAATGCGCCAGGGTATAAGCCGTCCAGGCGATGGTGGCGCCGAGCAGAATCTGGCAGACGGCCAGCATCGTGCGCGGAAGCGCGGAGCGCCGCGCCAGCCAGGAACCGGCGCTGCTGCCGACCCACAGGCCGATGAGAAAAACAGCCAGGATGATGGAGAACGTGTATACGGTGGCGCCGAGCAGCAGCGAGAGCAGGCGCGTCCAGACGACTTCGGCGCCGAGCGCGGTCAGGCCCGAGAGGCCGATGACGGCGTAGACCAGCAGGGCGCCCGGCGCACGCTGGGCGCGCTGCGGAGCGGAGGTCTGGGCAACCGGCACGGCCCGCCACCGAGCCGTCAGAAACAGGGCTAAACCGGCTACGGCGGCATTGACGCCGGCCGCGGCGTAGGTGGCGACGGTCATGTCGTGTTCCCGGAGCAGATAGAACCCGGCCACCACGCATCCCAACACGGCGCCGGCGATATTCGCGCTATAAAGATAGCCGAGCCAGGAAACGCCTCTCGGGTTGGCTTCGGTCCAACGGGCAATCGCCGGCAGGGAGCCGCCCATGAGTAGCGTGGGGGGAAGCAGGCACGCGCCGGCCACCAGGCCGCGCAAAACGAGACCGATCATTCCCTCCGAAGCGCCCGCGACGTAGAGGCGGCCCACCAGGGGAACGCCGTAGAGCGCGAGGATCCCGAAGAGTCCGATGCCGGCTTCGAGCAGCGCGTAAACGCGTAAAGGATGATGACGTGTCGAAACCAGGTGCGGCAGCAGTGCGCTTCCCAGGCACAGCCCGCCCATGTAGGCGGCGAGCAGCAAGCCCAGCGAAACTCCCGATGAGCCGATCACCAGCTGCAACAGCTGGAACCAGATGATTTCGTAAATGAGGGCCGCGCAGCCGCTACCCGCCAACAACAGCAGCAGCCAGGGCAGGCCGCCGTGCGCGGCGGTTTCGAGGCGGGCGCTCTCCCGCGGGCTCGTTTCCCGAGCGTTTTGGATCACACCCTTACGCTACAACAACGCGGGCCGGCGGTGCTGTGCGCCGCAACTGGTTAGAACACAAATTTCGCCGCCAGTTGGACTACCCGGTAATCGCCTTGGGTAAGCCCGTTACCGGTCGAGATGTCGCTTTGAATTACCCCGAACACCCCCGAGTTGCGGGCGGCGGTAGAGCCTCCGCCGGCCGTGGGGTTGTTCGGGTTCAGAGTATTCGGCAGGTTGAAGGCCTCGGCGCGGAATTGCAGCGACTGCCGCTCGTGCAACCGGAAAGTACGCGACAGAGCCACATTCAACTGGAACATGGGCGGCCCATAGACGTTGCCGTATCCCAAGGTGCTGGTGGTGCCCAGGGCCGGCACCGCAAACGCCGCCGGGTTCAACCAGCTCTTAATGCTTTTGTTGGGCGAGTAGGGGTCGGGCAGCAGTTGCACGGCAGTCTGGCCGGCTACCGTGTTCAGCGCCTGGTCGGTCCCGGCGGTGACGGTGAACGCCTGGCCGGAACGGATCTGCAGGATCGGGGCTAGTTGCCAGTCGCTGGCCACGATGCGCAGCAGGCCGCCCGAGATCTTCGGGGCGGTCATGACGGCGTTCAGAACGAAGGTATGGCGCTGGTCCTGCAACGGGCAGTTGCCGCGATAGGCGCGACGGTTGCCGGGCGGGGTCAGGCCGCTCTGCCCGGTCTGCTGATCGTACGGATCGGTAATGCAGTGCGACAAAGTGTAATTGGTGTTGAGCGTTATGCCGTGGGTCAGCGCTTTATTGGCCGCGAGATAAAACGCGTTGTAGCTGGCGGTGCCGGAATCGAGCGCCTGGGCGATGCTCGCATAGTACGCGCCCTGCTGCGGGTTTTGCAGGAAGAGCACGCGCCGGAAGTTCTGGTTAGCGGTCGTCGAGCAGGTGCTGAAATTGGTGGGAACGATTTGACCCGCGGCGTTGATCGTATTCAGCGTGCACGGTCCGAGGCCGAGGAAAACCGCGGGATTGAGAGCCGTTGAAGTCACCAGGTGGATGGTTGTATTGCCGAGGTAGTTGGCGGTAAGCAGCCAGCTTCCCACCTGTTTCTGAATACTCACGTTCCATTGATTGACGTACATCGGGTGAAAGCCGGCGGTCGGAAAATTCACGTAGGCGCCGGAAAGCGGAAAGGGCGCCGTTCGCGCCGCGTTGCCGACGCCGACCTGCGAGATCAAGCCGGGAATCGGGTTGCCGCCCGGATACGCGGCCCAGGGATTGTCGATCTTGACGTTGGCCAGGCCGATCAGGTCGCCGAAGGGCGGTCCGAACGACATGACGTTGGGGTAGAACATGTGGCTGCGGTCGCCGAACTGGCCGAAGGCGGCGCGGATCACCATTTTGCCGTCGCCTTTCGGGTCATACGCGATGCCCAGGCGCGGGAAGAACTTGTGCCAGTCATTGCAGCTGAAGCTGTTGCCGCAGGCATAGTTGGGATCGCCGGGGAAGATCACGCCCGCCGGCGCGTTGCTATACACCGGACTGTGGTAGCCGGAAGCGAACAGCGACGGAACCACATCGTGAATCTGGCCGTTCTTGCTGTACTGCGACAGGTACGGCTCCCAGCGCACGCCATAGTTAACGGTTAGCTTGCGGGTGATTTTCCAGGAGTCCTGTACGTAGAGCGAGGCGTAGTATTGGCGGTTGTAGAAGCCGTAGGTGGTGCCCTGGCTAAAAGAGGTCGCCTGGCCGAGCAGGAAGTCGGCCATGCCGAGACCCGTGACCGTGCCGTTGAACGTCGAATTCCCGACCGCGTTCAAGCCGGACCAGTAGTTCATCATCTGCCGGTAGAGATTGCCGCCGAAGCCGATTTCATGATCACCCTTGACCCAGCTCACGTCGTCGGAGACCGACGGGTTCGGCCCGTTGTGCGACTGGCCCGGAACGTTTCCGGTGCTGCCGATGACAAACCCGAGGCCGCCGGAAACGGTCGTGAGCAGTGTCTGGCCGCCGATGGGCGTGTAGTTGGCGCCGAAATCGGCCCAGGACGCGTAGTGGTCGGGGATCTTGACGATGTTGGTGCGGCTGGCGGACAGCCGGAACGAATTGACCAGCGAACTGCCGATCAGGTAGGTGTCGCCGAGCGCCAACTGATAGTCCAGATCGTGCACCGCATCGTTATTGACCGAGAGCGGATCCTTGCCGTCGAACGTAGAAGTCGAGTTCAAATTACCTGCGTTGAATCGGCCGAAGACGCTGTGCTTCGAGTTCACCTGCCAATCGATGCGGCCGACCGGCAAATCCTCATCGGAGTTGTTGAGAAAGCCGTATTTGACGGTGCCGCAGCCGTCGGTCGCGGTGGGCAGCGTCTTGACGAGATTCAGAGCGACGGGGCTGAAGGAAGCCGGAGAGATCTGATTGCCGGTGAATCCCTGCGCGGCCGAGAGGGTCACATTTTTCCCCTGGCAGGCAGCCGAGGCGAAAAAGGTGAAATCTCCGCGCAGTTCGGCCGCCGTGGGCACGTATCCGGTCAAGGCCGAAGGATCGGAGCGCTGTGAGGTGCGCTGATAACCCCCAAAAAAGAACAGCTTGTCTTTGATAATGGCTCCGCCGATCACGCCGCCGTATTGGTTGCGCTTGAGCGAATCACGGGTAAGCGCGAAGAAATCACGGGCATTGAGGTCGCCGTTACGGATGAATTCGAACAAGTCGCCATGGAACTCGTTGGAGCCGGACTTGGTCACTGCGTTGACGGTGGCGGTGGAGTGATAGCCATACTGCGGCGGCAAGGCGCTGGTTTCGACCTTGAATTCCTGCAGCGCGTCCGGAAAAGGGAGGGGCAGGCTGAGGTTGTTGTAGGGGTCCTGGAAGATGGCTCCGTCGAGAGAATAGCCGACGCCGTTGCCTTGCCCGCCCGCTACCGAGACCACCACCGTGGGATAGTTGCGGACGGTGTTGATGGCGCCGTTGCCGGGACTACTCGACATACCGGCCAGGAAGACCAGTTCGTGGGGGTCGCGGCCGTTGAGCGGCATCTCCGCCACGCGCTGGTTATCGACCACCTGTCCCACGCCGGTGGAATGGGATTCGACCTGGGAGGCGCTGGCTTCGACGGTCACCTGCTCCGTGACGGCCCCCACTTTCAAGGCGACGTCGATGGTCGGATTACTGTCCACCTGGAGCACGATGCCGCTTTGCACGTATTTGGTGAATCCCTCTTTGGAGACCTCCAACAGGTACGGTCCCAAAGCAAGATTCGGCAGCACGTACCCGCCGTCTCGTCCCGAGGTCACGGTTCGGACGGCGCCCGTCGCGGTCTGTGTGACCTTTACGTCGGCGCCGGCAACGGCGGCGCCGGATTCGTCGTGGACGGTTCCGGCAATTTGAGCGGTGGCTTGCGCCCAAATGGCGACGCAGACCAAGAAAATTCCAAGGACTACCCAGACGATACGCATCGAACCTCCGAACCCCCGAGGAAAACTATTGAAGCTTGTGGTGGAAAGCGGAAGACCACTTACGGGTCAGTTTGGCAGCAGACCGCTTCGATAGCCAGCGAAGGCCGGTTAGAAACCGGTTAATTACCTCAGGTACACTAGCCAAGTGATTGATGGGGCGAGGCTCTCGTCGACGATGGCCGAGCCGGATGGTGCGTGCTACAATCGCGGCGGAATGAAGGCTCAGGTCGAGCGGATTCTGCAAAGTGAGACATTACGCAACGCAGACGCGCTGAGACGGCTCCTGGCGTACTTGGCGGAAAAATCCATATCCGGGGAAGCGGACCAACTCAAGGAGTACACCATCGGGTTGGAAGCTTTCGGTAAACCCTCCGATTACGATCCACGGCAGGATTCGATTGTGCGGCTGCAGGTGGGGCGGCTGCGGCAGAAACTGACAGAGTACTACCGGGCCGAGGGGAAAGACGATCCAATCGTAGTGGACCTCCCGAAAGGGCATTTCCGGCTCAGTTTCGAAGTACGGCCAGTCACGCCGGCACCCGAGGCTAATGAAGTGATCACCCCGGCTCCGTCCGGGGCTGGGAAGTGGCGCCGTGCCGCGGTGGCGTTAAGCATCTGCTTGCTGCTAGCGATGGGCTGGGGAATTTACGCCGGCATGCGGCTGTGGCAGGCGCAACCGCGAGAGGCGACTTTCCACAGGGCCTGGACACCGGAGTTGGATGCTCTGTGGGCGCCGTTTCTCACCCCCGAGCGGCCGCTAGTGGTCTCCATCGGCTCCCCGCTCTTCCTCACGCTCGGCAAAGGGCAAATGTTCCGGGACGTTGCGATCAATCGCTGGGAAGAAGCTGTGAATTCGCCGACCGTGGCTGCGGTCCGGAAGGCGCTGCAAAATCCACCGATGCAGCCGCGCTATCACTATGTCCCGGCGGATGAATTGAATGCGGCATTTCTGCTCGGGAAATTGCTGGCGCCGCACCAACAGCATATCTCGCTGGCGAAGAGCACGCAGCTTTCCATTCAGCAACTGGAAGCGAACAATATGTTGCTGATCGGTTCCCCGGCGTTGTTCGACGAGTTGCTGCGGGCGTTGCCGTTCCAGCAGGAATTCACGCAGGAGCGGTCGGGAATCCGGAATCTGCGCCCCCGGGCGGGCGAACCGGAGTTTTTCGCAGACCGGAACGGCACCGGGACGTCGGAAGACGGGGACGCGTACACGCTGATTACGCATGCTCCGGGGCCGCTCGGAATCGGGGACGTGGCGAGTTTCACGAGCAGCACCACGCCGGGGCGCCTGACGGCGGTGCAATGGTTCACCGATCCGGCCCTGGCGCGGATCCTGACGGAAAAGCTGCGCCGCGCGGGAGGCCCGATGCCCCGGTATTACCAGGTGGTGGTTCGGGCGAAGTTCATGGACAACGTTCCGGTGGAAACCTCGTACGTGCTGTCGCGTGAGTTACAAGTCGCCGCGCGGTCCGCAACTGGCCCCTGACTGCCGGGTTAGCATAAATCTATGCGTGTGCTCGCCTCACTGTTCCTGGTTTCGCTCCTGCTGACGGCGCAGCCGCCGGCTGCGCCCGCACCGCAGGCTACGCCGGCTCCGGCCCAAAGAATCGACTCGCTGCGCGAGGTAAGCACGGAGCTGGAGCGCCTCTCGCGGCGGGTACATCGCGCGGTTGTCCAGATTTTCTCCTCGGGGTA
>DATGII010000248.1:0-19494 GCA_035295805.1 Bryobacteraceae bacterium
GTAAAGCCCCGGTGCCGCACCCAGTTCATGAACCACGCCACAACCGCCCAAGCCACAACGAATGACACCAGGAATCCGATGGCCAGCACGATAATCCCGTGTCCATTCATCCCCAGTCCCCCCGCCGCGCCGCTCTCTTCCGGATGCCGGATAAATTTGAACAGGTCGTAGCCGGTGGCCGCTACCATCGTAGGAATCGAAAGCAGGAACGAGAACTCCAGCGCCGTCGAACGCGAAAGCTTCGCCAGTTCGCCGGCCGTGATGGTCGACATCGAGCGCGACGTTCCCGGAAACACGGCCGACAGCGTCTGGCACAAGCCGATCCAGATCGCCTGGCCCGGCCGGATTGTCTCCACGTCCCCCGATTTGTTGCGCTCCCCATACGCCGCATCCACCACCCACATCAAAACGCCGCCGATGATCAGGCTCCACGCCATCAGCGAGATTCTCTCCAGGTTCTTGCCGATCAGCTTCGTCAGCAGAAATGCCGGTATGGCCGTGCACAGGAACGCCACGATCGTCAACGTGAGCGGATGATTCGCCGCTGTGCGGTCGCCCCGGACGCCCCGCGGGAACGTCGCCAGAAATTCCGCAATCCGCCGCCGGAAATAAATCGGCAGGCACAGAATAGCGCCCAGCTGAATCACGATCGAGAACATCTTCCAATACCCGTTGGAAAGATCGATCCCGAACACCGCTTCGCTGATCCGAAGATGCGCCGTGGAGCTCACCGGTAGAAACTCCGTCAGTCCTTCGATGATTCCCAGAACTAATGAGAGCAAATAGTCGTTCATTGGTGTAACAGCGTCATGGTAGCGCGTTGGGCGCGCGGTTGGCAGCATCTTCCGTAAAGTTAGTGGCGCCGCTCACAAATTCTTGAGTCTCGCCGTAACCGTTTGATATACTTCCCGCTTATGCAAAAGAGCGTGATCGTCCGTCTGTCCGCCGGCGTCGTTCTGCTCGGCGGCATGTGGCTTGCCTTTACGCAGGGCCCCCAGCCCGCCAAGCTGAACACCATCAAGGTGAAAGACGATCTGTACGTGATCCACAATGATCTCGTTCCCGGCAACACCACCGCGCTCGTCACCAATGATGGCGTGTTGCTGGTCGACGACAAATTCGAAGTCGACCACAACAACATCATGGCCGAATTGAAGAAGATCACAAACCAGCCGGTGAAGTACGTGGTCAACACCCACCACCATCCGGATCACAGCGGTGGTAACGCCCTCATGCAGAAGATGAATGCGGAGATCGTAGCCTCCGCGCAGGCCCGCGAGAATATGGTCGATGGCAAACTGCCCGGCCTCCCGGTTTTCACCTTCACCCATGATGCGCAGATTCATGTGGGTGGCAAGACCGTCGAGCTCTATCATTTCGGCCGCGCTCACACCAACGGCGATGTCGTGGTCTACTTCCCGGCCGATCGCCTCCTCGCGGCAGGCGACATGTTTACCTTCGGCGCCGACGTTCCCGAGTTGATCGACTATTCCGGCGGTGGCAGCGGCAAGGAATGGACCCACACCCTCGACTCCGCCTTGATGCTCGATTTCGACAGCGTGGTCCCCGGCCACGGTCCGGTCACCAATAAAGCGGAGATGCGAAAATTCCGCGATTCCACGCTCGCTTTACGCAACCGCGTGCACGAAATGGTGGTTCAGAAAAAGACGCGCGACGAAGTCGCCGCCATGCTGAAGACCGAATTCCACTGGCAGCAGCTGCACCTCGATCGCGGCCTCGATGGCGCCATGGCCGAAATGCGCTGAGCGCGATTGCGAATGAACCGTCGATCCCACGGCATGCTCGCCGCGGCTGCTGTCATTGTGGCGTCCGCGTGCTCTCCAATCCCGGCCCAGACGCAAACCACGCTCGCGTCCCGGGAGGCTTCTCCCGATCACGGCGGGATTGTGTTTACGGGCAGCAGCATTTTTCAGTTCTGGACCCATCTGCGGGACCAGATGGCCCCGCTGCCGGTCCTCAACCGCGCGATTGCCGGCACAGTCACTCAGGACATGCTGAACCGCATCGGACAACTGGTTTTGCCCTACCAGCCGCGCATCGTGGTCTATTACTGCGGCAGCAACGATATAAGTGCCGGCGAGGATGCTGCGCCCATCATCGAGCGGACCAAGCGTTTCATTCAGGTCCTTCACGAGAAATTGCCGAACACTTATTTCTTCTACACCTCCATTCAAAAGGCGCCGGAAAAGCGCGCGCGTTGGAGTGTTGTCGACGCCGTGAACGGCGAAATGAATCGCTATAGCCGCGAAGCCGGAAACGTAGGGTATATTGACCTGAACACGGTCTTGTTCGACAGCCGCAACCTTTTGCGGGAGGACCTGTTTTTACCGGACGGCCTCCACTTCCGCCCCGAATCCACGGCATATTTGGAGTTTTCCCGGATTGTGAAGCCGATTCTCGTTAAGGCCTGGGAAAGTGGCGCCGGGCTGCCCAAAACGAATTAAGCCGGGCCTTCCCGGTTCTCAGCTTACGACAGGGCGCCGCTATCCGGTGTCTAGCCCATCGGCCCTCGGCGCATCGCCGGCCGCGGCGCTTCTACCGGCGGTGGCGGAGGGGGCGGCGGCACAACCGGTTTCCGAACCCGCCGGTCCAGCCGGTCGGCCATGAATTCCTCGCGCGCCTTGTTCCGCTTCGACCCCGCTTTGGCGTCCACAGCGGCCCATTCTTCCGGCGTGATCTCCTGAATCGCCGGCAGGTATTTCTGGAAGTAGTTCCGCAGCCGCTCTTGCACCGGTTTCGCGGCGGAGTGATACATGACAAACAGCACGTCCTCCGGAGCCGCTCCCGTCACCAGAAAATAGACTTGCGACGCCTTGCGAATCCGCGCCGACCGCAGCGCCGTCTCCAGCTTCTTGGCGCGCCCTTCCAGCTTCTGCCACACATCCACTTCCGGCTTCCGCATCTCGGTCGTTTTGATCAGCGCCTGCTTTTCCTTCGCGTTTAACTTCTCGGTGAGCACGTAGAAAAAAGGACCCTGGCGCGCCGCCCGCGTCTTTGGATCGTCCGGCAGCAGCCGCGCCAGCTTCTCGA
Source organism: Bryobacteraceae bacterium (assembly GCA_035295805.1). Taxonomy (GTDB): domain Bacteria; phylum Acidobacteriota; class Terriglobia; order Bryobacterales; family Bryobacteraceae; genus PSRJ01. Next base: position 3,052 of record DATGII010000248.1, read on the forward strand.
ACTTCGCCAATCCCTGCAAGTTCGATTTCGGGCCCGCCAATGCCGGCGAAAACAGGTCGAGCAGCTTCGCCTCTTCCAAAGCTTTGAGGACCTCCGCCGGGCTGTCCTCCGCGCTGATCCGCTTCAATTCCTCAAAGAACACCCGCGCCGGAATCAGCTTTTCGACTTCCGCTTCGCGCGCATTGGCCACCTGCATCTGCGTGCGCTCTTCAATCGCGAAGCCCAGCCGCACGCGGAATCGCTCCAGGCGCAGCAGCCGCGAGGGATCGTCGTAAAGGCCGTACGGGTTCGTCAGCCGCAACTCCCGACGCTCGATATCCGCCAACCCGTTCATAGGATCGAGCAGCAATCCCCGGGACGCTTTATTCAATGAAAGGGCAATCGCGTTGCAGGTGAAGTCGCGCCCCCGCAGATCTTCCTGGATTGTCGCCGGCGTCACTTGCGGTTTGGCCCCCGATCGCGGGTATTTCTCCTGCCGCGACATCGCAATCTGCGCCGTGACGCCGGAGGGAAACACCAGCTCGACGCTCTTGCGGTTCTCGTCCTGGGACACGAGTTTCGCGCCCCCGTGATCGATCACTGCCTTGGCCACCTTCGGCGCGTTTCCCTCCACCGAAAAATCCAGATCGCGAATGCGGAAACCGGCCAGCATGTCGCGCATCGCCCCTCCGGTCAGAAACAGGTTGACATTTGCCTGACCGGCCGCCGCCTGGACTTCTTCCACCGCACGGTTCTGATCCGTGCTCAAGTGGCTCTCGAGCATGTAAATGTAATCGCTCATCGCAAGCGCTTTCCTACGCCCGGGGGTGGTGTTGCTCGACTACCCGCTGCAGCCTCGAACGCATCACATGGGTATAAATCTGGGTGGTCGATATGTCCGCATGGCCCAGCATGACCTGCACGCTTCGCAGGTCCGCGCCACCCTCCAGCAGGTGGGTGGCGAAGCTATGACGCAGCACATGGGGCGTCAGCCCATGGAAGATCCCGGCTTTGCGGCCGTATCCTCCCAGCAATTTCCAAAAGGCCTGCCTGGTCAGGCACCCGCCGCGCGCCGTGACGAACAAATACCGGCTGGCCCGCCGCTTCAAAAGTGCGCTCCTGGCGGATTCCAGGTACGCCCGCACTGCCTCGATCGCTTCCTTGCCCACCGGAACCAGTCGCTGCTTATTCCCCTTACCGGTGGTGCGCAGGACGCCCATCTCGAGGTTCAGATCTCCTGCTGCCAGACGGCAAAGTTCGGAAACCCGGAGCCCGCTGGCATACAGCAATTCCAACATGGCCCGGTCCCGCAGCCCGGTTGGCCTGGAAACGTCCGGTGCCGCGATCAATTTCTCGATCTGCTCCAGATTCAAGAACTTAGGGATGGCCTGCCATTGCTTCGGCGTGCGCAGATGCTCGGATGGGTCGCGCGCCAGGAGCTGTTCACTGACTAAAAAACCGCAAAAATTCCGCAGCGTCGCGACATGCCGCGCCACGGACCGGCTACTGAGCCCGCTCTCGTATAAAGAATCCAAATAACGCCGTAATTCCTCGATCCCCGGCACTTCCGCTCCATCTCCCAGGAATCGGCTAAGTCTTTCCAGATCAGTCGAATATGCGTCCAGCGAGTTGGCCGAAAGACCCTTTTCAATGCGGCAAAAATTCAAAAATGCCTGGATTTGGGGACGCAACTCCACTGGTTTGTTCGTCCTGTCTCCGGGCATCGTGCCAATGATACAATAACACCCGAAATGTTTGAAACATAGTCCGCCATCTTGAGGTAGGTTTTTGGCCGGCTCCACAACGAAGAAGGCAGTCATCCGGCGGTTCGACCGGGCGTCTTTGGCCGGGTATATCAATCCGCTGACCTATCAACAACCGAACGGGATTGAATTGCTCTCCGCAGAGGGGAATGTGGCGACGGTCCCCTATGACGAAATCAAAACAGTGTCATTCGTCCGCGAGTTCGGCGTCGGCGATGAGACAACCCGTCTTGTTTTCAACACCCGGCCCAAGATGGAGGGTTTGTGGATTAGCTTCCAGTTTCGCGATGGCGAGACTATGGAAGGTGTGATGCCCAACAACCTGCTGCCGGTCGATCCGCACGGTTTCACGGTCATTCCGCCCGATCCTTATAGCAACCAGCAGCGCGTTTTCATTCCGCGCCCCGCCTTGCACTCCGTACAGGTGCTCGGAGTGGTAGGGAGTCCGCTGAAGAAGCGGAGGCCGAAAGTGCCTGCAAAAGAACAGATCGGACTTTTTGACGAGTAGCCTTGAAAATCACGCCAGACTCATTGCGGTATACTGAGTCTTAATAGAAACCCACCCTGTTGGAGGTTGTATGAAGCTACGAACCCTGGCTCTCGTCGCGGCTGGGACGATGCTATTCGCGTTCTCTGCGCTGGCGCAGACCGCCTCGTTGGAGGGAAACGTGAAAGGCGAAGACGGCAAGCCGCTCCAGGGCGCCGTGATTAAAATCGATCGCACCGATATCAAGGGCCACTATCAGGTAAAGACTGACAAGAAAGGCCATTACCTGCACGCGGGCCTCCCGTCCACCGGCACCTACGATATTACGGTGGCCGTAAATGGTCAGGACAAAGATGGGGTCAAAGGGGTCCGCTTGAAGTCCGTCGATATGCCGCCGGTCGATTTCGATCTGTCCAAGTCCGCGGCGGCCGCCGCTGCCGGGCAAGCCCAGGCTCAGGCCGCTCAGGATGCGACGCGCGGTATGAGCGCTCAGCAGAAGGCGGAGCAGGAAAAGCAGATGAAAGAGCGCGAAGAGGCGATGAAGAAGAATAAGGAGTTGAACGACGCGTTCAACGCCGGAATCGCCGCCGCGCAGGCCAAGCAGTGGGACCAGGCGATTCAGTCGTTCACCAAGGCGAGCGAGCTGGATCCGAAGCAGCATGTGGTTTGGGCGCAATTGGCGGAAGCTCAAATGAACGATGCCGAAGCCAAGAAGGGCGCCGATGCCGACGCCGAAATGGCAAAGGCGCTGGATGCCTACAATAAGGCCATCGAGTTGAAGCCGGACGATGCCGGATATCACAACAATTTCGCACTGTCGTTAGCCAAAGCCAAGAAGTTCCCCGAAGCGCAGGCGGAACTGACCAAGGCGGCGACGCTCGATCCGCCGAACGCCGGCCGTTATTACTACAATCTGGGCGCGCTGCTGGTAAACTCGGGGCAGAACGAACCGGCCGGCGAAGCGTTCAAGAAGGCGATTGAGTCCGACCCGAACTACGCGGATGCGCAATATCAATACGGTGTGTATCTGCTTTCGAAGGCCACGATTGCGGGCGATGGCAAGGTAACGCCCGTGCCGGGAACCGCCGATGCCTTCCAGAAGTACCTGGCGTTGAAGCCGGACGGGCCGTTCGCCGATTCGGCCAAATCGATGCTGCAGACGCTGGGCGCGACCGTGGATACCTCCTACAAGAATCCGAAGGCCGAGTCCAAGAAGGGCAAGAAGTAGTTTTGAATTTCGGAACGGGAGCGATGCGCTCCCGTTCCACTCGAGATGATCCGTTTTTTTGTTATCCGGTTTCTCCTTCCGCTCTTAATCCTTTGGTTCGTGAGGGCGCTCTTCCGAAGTATTTTTGCCAGCGTCCGATCGTATTCCCCTTCGCCAGCAAAGCCGCAGCAGCCGCCGCCGGTACCGACCGGGGGCGAACTCAAGAAGGATCCGGTTTGCGGCACGTATGTTTCGGCGAGCAACAGTTTGAGCCGCACTGTGAAAGGGCAAGTCGTTTACTTCTGTTCCGCGCAATGCCGCGATAAATATCACGTCGCATAACCGGCATGTAAACTGGATTCATGTCCTACCGGAGTGCGTTGATTGCAGGATTGCTGTTTTCGTCTCTCGGGTTTGGCCAGTCTTTCGAAGCCGCGATCAGCGGGGGAACGTCCCGTTTTGGCGACGCGAAATTAGGCACCGCGACGGGCATCTCCAGCGACCCGCAGTACGTCATGAAGGATGGATTCCGGCTGACGTTCCGAATGACGCTCAACTCCTGGCGCTTTTTCGGCCATGAGTTCGGCTACTCTTACAATCACACGTCGTTGGACGTCCCACCGATAACGACTTCGACGGGTCTTGCCGGCACCACGACCAGCCCGGCGCAGACCATCAGCGTACCGATCCACCAGGGGTTCTACGATTTTCTGGCGTACGCGACACCGGAAGGAACGAAGATCCGGCCCTTCGCCGCGGGCGGGGTCCAGTTCAGCAGCTTCGTTCCGCCCGGCACCTCAATCTACTACGGCAACCAGGTCACCAAGTATGGCATCAATTACGGCGGCGGCCTGAAATTCCGGGTCACATCGATCTGGGGGATTCGGTTCGACGTTCGCTTCTACAACATGGGGAAGCCGTTCAATTTTCCGAACCAGAGCGGGCGCCTGATCCAGCAGGAGTATTCGGTCGGCGCGACGTTCAACCTTTAGTTCTTCGCCCTTTTCCGCAACGTACGTTTCGGACTTTTGTAAAACCTTGTTGCAAGCAAACCGCTTAGCAGGGTATCTCCGCTTGGTACCAAGCGAACCGGTTCGCTCCAGTTTGGCAGGCGACCCAGTTCGGAAGGATTCCGCGGCGTGGCATGGACCTTTCCACATCCTCATTATCGCGCGCGGGTTCGGGGCGGGGCGGGTTCTTGAAGTGGGGCGTTTGGCCCTAAGTCACGCCGCGCGCGGGGGATGCGAGAAATTTGCGAGTTGTGTGAATCCCGTTTTGCCGAAGAAGCGGCGGCCTGCCGCATGCGGTAAGATCGTTGGAACTCCATGGCGCTCGCTGCGGGTGACAGACTGGGCCCCTATGAAATTGTGGGACTGGTGGGTGCGGGCGGGATGGGTGAGGTTTACCGAGCGCGCGATCCGAGGTTGCATCGCGAAGTGGCGGTCAAGGTTTTGCCGGAGCGGCTGTCGCGGGATCCGCAAGCGCTTGCCCGTTTTGAGCGCGAGGCGAAAACAGTGGCAGCCATCTCGCATCCCAACATTCTGGGTATTTATGACGTAGGGAGCGAAGGCGGCACCACCTATATCGTGACCGAGTTGCTGGAGGGCGAAACGCTGCGCACGCGCCTGCGCAACGGCGTTGTCGGGTGGCGGGAGGCTGTCGAGATCGGCGCCGCGGTCGCGGAAGGCCTTTCGGCTGCTCATCGCAAAGGAAATGATCTCGGGCCGCCGCGCTTTTGCGCGGGAGACCGCGGCTCAGACGATGACTGCGATCCTGGAACAGCAACCGCCTCCTCTGGGGGAAATTGCCAAACCCATCCCGCAGGAACTGGACCGCATCATTTCCCGGTGCCTCGAAAAAAACGCGGCCCTGCGCAGTCAATCGGCCCGCGACGTGCGGTTCGCGCTGACGGATCTGCTGAGCGGCCCCGCGCGAGAGGCACAGCGAGCACAGTTCCGGTTTCGCCGCGGCCCGGCTCTTTCGATCGCGGCGCTGCTGGCCGCCGTGCTCCTGCTGGCGGCCGGTCTGCGGGTCACCCGCGGAAATCGTTCTCCCGAGTCGATCGCCGTGCTGCCGTTCGTCAATGCGAGCGGGAACCCGGATCTGGAATACCTCGGCGACGGGATGACGGAAAGCCTGATCAACACGCTGTCCCAGGTTCCGAATCTCGCGGTGATGTCGCGCAACTCGGTTTTCCGGTACAAAGGCCGGGAAACGGATGCCCAGGCCGCTGGACGGTCGCTCAAGGTACAGGCGGTTCTGACGGGCACAGTGGCGCAGCGGGGTGACGACCTTTCGATCAGCGCCAGAATTGATTGATGTGCGCAACAACCGGCACCTCTGGGGGGAGCAGTACAACCGGAACCTGGCGGACATCCTTTCCATCCAGCAGCAGATCTCGACGGAAATCTCGAACAATCTGCGGCCGAAGCTGAGCGGCGTTCGACAGCTTGCGTTCCGAGGCGCGCTTCACGAATCTGGTACGCCGGATGAATCTTGCGCGCTAGTGTAAAGAGCATTAGCCGCCAACGATGGCAAATGAACGCAGATTGAAAGCGGAGTACCCACGCGGGAGTTGATAGCATAGACGGAATACCTATGAGAGAGAAAGTCGGCGTGGCGATGGTTGCATTCTCGCTGGCCGGGATTCCGGCGTTCGGACAATGGCTCAAGGTGCCGCCGGTGAAAGCGCCGCGGACAAAATCCGGCGCGATCGATCTCACGGCGCCCGCACCGCGCCGGCCGGATGGCAGGCCGGATCTTTCGGGCTCGTGGTCGCCGGACGATAATCGCTATATCCGCGATTTTGCTTTAGACATGAAGCCGGAGGATGTGCCGTACCAGCCGTGGGCGAAGAAGCTGTTCGACGAGCGCAAGGACGGCTCGCATTCGCGCGAAGACCCGGATGCCCATTGCCTGCCGCAAGGCGTGCCCAAGATCGATTCGGTGCAGTATCCGTGGAAGGTGGTGTACTCGCCCAACTCGATCGTGATCATTTATGAAGCCTTCAATTACTGGCGCCAGATCTTCACCGACGGGCGGGAAGTAAGCCCGGATGCCAACCCCACGTGGTTCGGCTACTCCACCGGCCAGTGGGAAGGCGACACGTTTGTGGTGGACACACGGGGCTTCAACGGCAAGATGTGGCTCGATCAACTGGGACGTCCGACGAGCGACAAGCTGCATGTGACCGAGCGGTACCGGCGGGTGAACTACGGAACCCTGGTGATCGAGATGACGATTGACGATCCGGGCGCGTACACCAAACCGTTCGGGAACCGTCAGGAGATGCACTTGCGGCCGGGCTGGGAGCCGATGGAGTTTATCTGCGGCGAGAACAACGCGGACCTGCCGCACCTGCCGGGACGGTAGGAGGCGCAGCGAAGACGAGCGGTTAAGGCTACGGATGACCATTGCGCGCTTCCAACCCGCGATTACCGTGCGCTGGTGCAGTAAGCGGAATCGGAGGGCAAGGGGCTGGGCGGGGCATACGAGATGCAGGAGGCTCAACGCCGCGTCGAGGACTGTACGCCCGCCGGGCGGAGCTGGAAACCAAGGTCCCCCGGTAAAAAGCGCTCCGACGCGCTATACTGGAGCCTGTTGGAAGTTGATCCGCAAACCCCTCTCCCGTAGCCGGTAGTTGGCTCGCCGATTCTTTTCCTCAAATCGAAAATGAAAAATTTCTCCGAACTCTCACTGTCTGCTCCTCTCAAGAGCAATCTGGCAAAGCACGGCTTTGTCCACCCGACGCCCGTACAGGCGCAGGCGATCGCGCCGGCGCTGGCCGGCCGCGACTTAGTGGCTACAGCCCAAACGGGAACCGGCAAGACCCTGGCGTTTGTCCTCCCCATCATTCACCGGCTGGAGCGACAGCCATCGGCGTCGGGCGTGCGCGCTCTTATCCTGACGCCCACCCGCGAGCTGGCGCTGCAAATTCACGAGACCTTCGTCAAAGTGGCGGCGGGTACGGGAATTCGCGATGCCGTCGTGGTGGGCGGCCTCGGCGAACGGCCGCAGCTCGAATCCATTCGCAAGGGCGCGCAGGTGGTCATCGCCACTCCGGGGAGGCTGTACGATTTCCTCAGCCGGCAGCTCGTCCGGCTGAGCGGCGTCGTCATGCTGGTGCTGGATGAGGCCGACCGCATGTTGGATATGGGCTTCCTGCCCACGCTGGAGCGAATCATGGCGGCCACGCCGGCGGAGCGGCAGACCATGCTTTTCTCCGCCACAATCGAGAGCTCCGTCAGGCATCTGGTGGAGATGCGTGTGCGCAACGCGGTGCGGATCGAAGTAGGTTCCATCAGCAAGCCCATCGCGGAGGTCGCGCTGCATCTCTACGAAGTGGAGCAGGATCGGAAACTGGGCCTTCTGGAGAGGATGCTGCGCCAGCAGGAGGGTTCGTTCCTGGTATTCGCGCGCACCAAGCGGGGGGTAGACCGGCTGTCGAAGAAGCTGGCGCATGAGGGCGTGAAAGCGGCGGCCCTCCACGGCGACCGCAGCCAGAACCAGCGCAACCAGGCGCTGCGCGGATTTCAGGAGGGCCAATATCGCGTTCTCGTGGCGACCGACGTAGCGGCGCGCGGGATTCACGTCGAGGGTATTGCTCACGTGGTGAACTACGATCTGCCGCAGGGGCCCGAGGATTTCATTCACCGCGTGGGCCGCACAGGGCGCGCCGGCGCGCGCGGCACGGCTTCGACCTTCGCCATGCGGTCCGAACGCGCGGACGTGGCGAATATTGAGCGGACGCTGGACACCAGGCTGGAACGGCGGGAGGTGTCGTCCGACGTGCCCCGCGAGCAGAAGGGAGTCGCGGCCGTAGCCGTCATTGCTTCTCTCCCACGCCAGCCGCAGCGGCATGTGTGGTCGTTCGCTCCCGGACGCAGATCCAGCCGCCTGATACGGCGCGCCATATAGACGCGGCTCACCGGCAGCCCAACCGGCAAACTACCTATTGACTCAGGAGCGGAACGTCTTTGACGGCGGGCGGGTTGGGCAGCGATTGCAGGAACGCGTAGATATCGGCCAGCTCGGAATCCTTGACTACCTTCTCTGTGTATGGCGGCATCTGGCCGGCTGGATGCCGGACATATTTCGTGAAATTGGCGTAGGGGATCGGGTGCGGGCCCAGGCGCGGACCAGTGGCCGCGGCGCCTTGCGCTTCGCGCTGGTGGCATTGATAGCAGCCGTAACGGGCGAAGAGCTTGCGGCCGTTCTCCGCGTTGGGGGTCTGGGCGAACGCCGCCGCGGCGACGAGTAACAGGATCGAGGTTTTCATGAGCGCTCCTTACCGCGGCTGGGTCACGACATCAACCAGCGCGGGCTCGCCTTTTTCGACCACCTCGAGCGCGCGCTGGATGGCGGGGCCGAGATTGCGCGCCTCAAGCACGGGGCCTTCGGCGTAAATGCCCATGCCCTGGGCGACTTTGGCGAAATCGATGGGAGGATCGACCAGGGTGGTGCCGATGCCTGCGTTTTCAATACCGCGCTGATGACGGTTCGCCATGCGTTGAATATGCATGACCTCCTGATGGTAGGCGCGGTTGTTGTGCATGACGGAAAGCAAGGGGATTTTGTGATGCGCGGCGGTCCACAGGACGCCGGGAGCGTACATCAGGTCGCCGTCGTTTTGTATGGTGACGCTGAGGCGGCCGTATTTGCGATTGGCGAGGGCGGCGCCGAGCGCAGCGGGCGCGCCATAGCCGACCCCGGCGCCCCCGGAGCCGCCGATGTGCCGGTGGTGTTTATCGAAATTCCAGAGGCGGGTAGGCCAACCGCCCGCACCGGAGACCAGCGACCAGTCCTTATTCCTGACCTGGGCCCAGAGTTCGGCGGAAAGCCGGGCGGTGCTGATGGGACTGGCATCCCACGCATAGGCGGCTTCGACGCGCGCGGCTTCGAGAGCTTTCTGATGCGCCGCCGCGAGCTTGGCGCCGCGCTGTTGAAGGGTATTCTTGCGGTCCGCGGTAAGCAGCCGCTTGACGGCCTCGGTGAGGGCCGGGAGAGTTTCCTCGGCATCGGCCGCGATGGCGATGTCGACCTCGGGGAAGCGTTCGAAATCCTGGTAATTGCTTTTGATATAGAGATCGCCGGTGGTGATGCTGATCAGCCTGGCGTTGGGCTTGGTGATGCGGCGCGAGCTTTTCTGCAACTGGTCGCGGAAGGAGTTGACGGTTCCCCAGAAGTCTGTGAGCTCGAGGCCGACGATCACATCCGCCTGCGCGATCAGGCCGCGGCTGGAAGATTGGTTGAGCGGATGCCGGCTGGGGAAATTCATGCGGTCGTTTTGATCGATGACCGGGGCTTGCAGCGTCTCGGCGAGTTCAACGAGCGCCTTCATGCCGGCCGGCGTGCGCGCGACGCGGCCGGCAATCAGCACGGGATTTTCAGCCTCCACCAGGAGCTTGGCGATTTCGGCGACGCTGCCGGAATCGGCCTGGGGAGGTCGCGCGAGAGTGAGCTTGGGGATATGGGGCCAAGCTTCGGGATGCGGATTTTCCTGAAGATCAAGATCGGCGACCAGCAGCACCGGCATCATGGGCGGAGTCATCGCGATTTTGTAAGCGCGGACGGCGGACTCGCCGAAGTGCTGCAGGGAAGCCGGGAGGTCGTCCCACTTGGTGAAGTCGCGGACCATGGCCGCCGCATCCTGGACGCTGTGCTCCCACTCGACGCCGGGACGGCGGGTGGTGGCGTCTACCGAGTTCCCCACGATCATGTAGACGGGAGCGCGATCGCAGTAGGCGTTATAGAGCGCCATCGAAGCATGCTGCAGACCGACAGTTCCGTGCGCGAAGACGCAGGCCGGCTTGCCCTCGATTTTGGAATAGCCGTGCGCCATCGCCACCGAAGACTCCTCGTGGCAGCAGGTGATGAACTCGGGGTTGCGGTTGCCGCCGTAATTGACGAGGGATTCATGCAGACCGCGGAAACTCGAGCCGGGGTTGGCGCAGACGTATTCGAAGCCGAGCGATTTGAGGACATCAACCATGAAGTCGCCGCCGGGGCGATCGGCGGTGAGCACCTCGACAGCCGGGGTGCCGGATTCGGCTTCGCGCGCGGCTGCCGAAGGGGCGCCGACGCGCGCCGAGCCTGCCTCCTGCGCGCCGGCGGGTTTGGGGGTAGGTACAAAAGCGGCGGCTCCGGTGGCGGCGGCGCCCTTCAGGAAATTGCGGCGATTGGGTCGGCTCATGTGACGCACTCCCGCTCACGGACAATCGGGTCCGAGGCGTTTTCAAGTATATATCAAGGGTGCGGCGGGGGGCGTTCGCCGCGTTGTATGATTCGTTCATGACCCTGAAGGCGCCGGCGCTGATGATCATGATGGCGCTGCCGGTGGTGGCTCAAACGCCGGGGAGTTACGTGCTGCAGAACGCGCGGGTGGTGCGGGTGTCAGGGCCAGTGATCGAGCGCGGTACGGTCGTGATCCGGGATGGGCTAATCGACGCGGTTGGCGAGAATGTGGCGGCGCCCGCGGGAGCCTGGGTAATCGATTGCCAGGGGCTCACGGTGTATCCGGGGCTGATCGATGCGTTGAGCCGGTGGGGGCTGCCGTCTGAAAGCGAAGGGCGGGGCGGGCCGCCGGCGCGGGGGCCGGAGGATCGGCCGCTCAATGCGTCATGGACCAAGGCCGCCGACCAGATCGTTCCCACCGACCGCGTCATCCAGCGGGTTCGGGACGCGGGGTTTACCACGGCGGTGGTTTTTCCGAACGGCAACATATTTTCCGGACAGGGCAGCGTGATCGATCTGGCGGGCGACCGCGCGGGCCGGATGGTGGTGGCGGATTCGGTCGGGCAGTACGTGACGCTGCGAACGAGCGGCGGCCGCGGATTCCCCGCGTCGCTGTTGGGCTCGATCGCGTATGTGCGGCAGATTTATCTGGATGCGGACAATTACCAGGCGGCGAAGGCGATTTACGAGAAGCATCCGCAGGGGCTGCCGCGGCCGGCATACGACCGCGCGCTAGAGGGCGTGCTGGCGGCGCCGCTCGTGCTGCTGCCGGCCGAACAGGAGATCGAGATCGCGCGCATGCTGACGCTGGCGCGAGACCTGAAACGGAAGGTCGTGCTGTATGGCGGGCACGAAGCCGGGCGCGGTATCGATTTGTTGAAGCAGGCGCAAACGCCGGTGCTGGTCAGCCTCAAATTTCCGGTCAAGCCGCGGGATGCCGATCCGGCGGAGGAGGAGCCGCTGCGCGTGTTGGAGTTTCGCGACAAAGCGCCTTCGGCAGCAGGCGCGCTGGCGCAAGCCGGGGTGAAATTTGCGTTTTATTCGGACGGGGTCACGAATCCCAAGGACCTGTTCCGGGCAGTGCGGAAGGCGGTGGAGGCGGGGCTGAAAGCGGACGACGCAACGCGCGCGATGACCCTGGCGCCGGCCGAAATTTACGGCGTGGCCGACCGGCTGGGCAGCATCGAAAAGGGGAAGATCGCCAACCTGGTGGTGGCGGACGGCGATCTGTTCGCGGAGAAAACCAAGGTCAAATACACATTTGTCGACGGCGCCAAGTTTGAACCTCTCGCGGAGGAGCCGGCGCAGCGGCCGGCGGCAAGGAACTCCGCGCGATGAAAGTTCTTTTGCTGTTGGCCGCGCTTGGGAACGGCGCCGTTTTCGGCGCGGATGCGCCGGTGCTGATCCAGAATGCGACGATTCTGACGGTGACGAACGGGACGGTGAAGGGATCGATCCTGTTGGAGAACGGCAAAATCGCGGCAATTGGGGAGCGCGTGGCGGCGCCTGCCGGCTCGACCATCGTCGACGGCTCGGGCAAGTACGTAATGCCCGGAATCATCGACTGCCATTCGCACATCATGGTGGATGCGATTAATGAAGGAAGCGTGTCGGTTTCCTCGATGGTCCAGATGTCGGATGTGCTGGATCCGGAAGATATCGCCATTTATCGCGCGCTGGCCGGAGGCGTGACAACAGCGAACATCCTGCATGGCAGTGCAAACCCGATCGGCGGGCAAACGCTGGTGATGAAAATGCGGTGGGGCCGGAATGCGGAAGAAATGAAGTTGGAAGGCGCCATGCCGGGGATCAAATTCGCGCTGGGCGAGAATCCGAAGCGGCGGGGTAATGGACCGGGCAATCCCGGCGCCCTGCGCTACCCGGCGACGCGCATGGGCGTGGAAGACGTGATTCGTGAAGCGTTCACGGAAGCGAAAGCGTACAAGGCGAAGTGGGACGATTACAAAGCCAAGACCGCGCGCGGAGAGCCGGCGCTTCCGCCGGCGCGGGATTTGAAGCTGGAGCCGCTGGTGGAGGTGCTGGAAGGCAAGCGCCTTGTGCATGCGCACTGCTACCGGCAGGATGAGATCCTGATGCTGCTGCGCGTGGCCGATGAATTCGGATTCAAGATCCGGACCCTGCAGCACGCGCTGGAAGCCTACAAGGTGGCGCCGGAGATTTTGGCGCATGGCGCCGGGGTCTCGACGTTTGCGGACTGGTGGGCGTACAAAATCGAGGCGGAGGATGCAATTCCCTATAACGCCGCGATTCTCACGCGAAAAGGCGTGGTGGTTTCTTTGAACTCGGACGATCCGGAGCTGATCCGGCATCTCGACAAGGAAGCGGCGAAAACATTGAAGTACGGCGGGCTGAGCGAGACCGAGGCACTGTCTCTGATCACGATCAATCCGGCGAAGCAATTGATGATCGACAAGCGCGTGGGCTCGCTGGAGGTGGGCAAGGATGCCGATGTGCTCCTCTACGATGGGCATCCGCTTTCAAATTTGAGCAAGGTGCTGAAGGTGTGGATCGACGGGCACGAATATTTCGACCGCGATCAGGACATCGAAGGGCGGCCGAAGAAAGAGGCGGAAAAGAAGGCGCTGGAGAAAAAGGCGGCCGGCGCGCGCGGGGGAGAAACGGAATGAAGGCCCTGCTCATCCTGCTGCTTCCTCTCGGATTGTTTGCGGCCGACGATTCGTTTCTATTGCGCGGAGCCACCGTGCACACGATGAACGGAACCGAGATTGAGAACGGATCGGTGCTGGTGCGCGGCGGCAAGATCGCCGGGGTGGGCAAGAATCTGGCGGCGCCCAAGGACACCAAGGTTATCGACGGCAAGGGCCTGCACGTCTATCCCGGGATGATTGATGCCGCTACCGAAGTGGGGCTGGTCGAAGTGAACTCGCTGCGCGAAACCAACGATACCACCGAGATCGGCCGGTTCAACCCGCAACTGGTGGCGCTGACGGCGGTGAATCCGTCGAGCGAGCACATTCCGGTGACGCGGGCGAACGGGATCACGACGGTCGCGACCATGCCGCAGGGCCCGCTGATTTCGGGGCAGGTTTCGCTCATCCACCTGGACGGCTGGACCACTGAAGAGATGGGTGTCAGTCGAACCGCGGCTTTGCACCTGCGAATGCCATTTGTGCAGGTGGGCGGCAGAGGCGGTCCGGAAAGGGAGCCGCCGGGAAGCGGAGCGAGCTCACCGGACACGTTCACCGGGGCGCGGCAGACATTCGAGAAGCAGATGGCGGAGCTAAACGAGTTTTTCGAGAGCGCCCGCCGGTATAAGCAGGCCAAGGAGGCGCACGCCGCAGAGTTCAAAGTCGATTTAAAGCTGGAAGCGATGATTCCGGTGCTCGATCAGAAGGAGCCGATTCTGGTGACCGCGATCCGCGAGCGCGAGATTCGCGACGCGCTGGCGTTTGCAGACAAACAGAAGGTCAAGATCATTCTGTGCGAAGCGCCCGAAGCGTACAAGGTGACCAAGGAGATCAAGGCGCATAATGTACCCGTGATTCTCGGGCCGACGCTGGAGCTTCCCCTGGACGAGGACGACCCGTACGATCGCACGTACACCACGCCGGCGGATCTGCAGAAGGCCGGGGTAAGATTCGCGATCGGAACGTTTGCGGGAACGGCGAACCTGTCCTCGCGAAACCTGCCGTACCAGGCGGCGCAAGCTGTTGCGTTCGGTCTGCCTCACGATGAGGCGCTGCGGGCGATCACGAAGAATGCGGCGGAGATCTGGGGGATTGGGGACCGGCTCGGCACGATCGAAGAAGGGAAGTGGGCCGATTTGATGGTGACGGACGGCGATCCGTTGGAGGCGAAGACGCAGGTCCGGCTGCTGTTCATCAAGGGCAAGCCGGTGGATCTGGACAACAGGCAGAAACAACTGTACGAGAAATACCGGAACCGGCCGTAACGAGGGGGCGCGTTTATGAAGTTGGTCGCAATTTTGTCTGTGGCGGCGAGCCTGACGGGGCCGCTTTTCGCGAAGGAGAAGAAACACGAGGCCGCGCCGCAGCCGCTGGTGATCGCCAGCCAGGGAAGCTTCTTCGTGGGCGGCGAATCGAAGACCATCACGTCTCCGGGCCGAGGGCCTGGCGCGCCTTCTACTCAGGGCGAAGTGACGATTCACCAGATGTATGTTCAGTACCAGATTCCGCCGGGCGGCGGGCAGCATCTACCGGTGGTGATGGTTCACGGCTGCTGTTTGAGCAGCAAGACGTGGGAGACGACACCGGATGGGCGGATGGGCTGGAATGAATATTTTGTGAGGAAGTCGCGGCCGGTGTACCTGGCGGACCAGGTATCGCGGGCGCGGTCGGGCTTCGATCCGACAGCGATTACCGCGGTGAAAGCGGGGACGATGCCGCCGAGCGCGCTGCCCAATATCATCGATGCGACGCATCAGACCGCCTGGGCGATTTTCCGCTTTGGACCCAGTTTCAATAAAGCGTTTGCCGACGAGCAGTTTCCGGTAGAGGCGGCGGATGAGCTGTACAAACAGATGATTCCGGATCTGAACGCTACGCTGTCCAGTCCGAACCCGACGTGGAAAAACATGGCGGCGCTGGGGGTGCAGCTCAAAGGCGCTGTGCTGATGGGACATTCGGAATCCGGATTCTTTCCGGAGCAGGCGGCGCTGCAGGACCCGAGCGGCATCCGGGCGAATATTTCGATCGAGATGCCCTGTCCGGAGTTGATGCCGGCCCAGATTGCCACGCTGGCAAAAATTCCGACGCTGGTGGTCTTCGGCGACCATTTGGGCGATGTTCCCGGCAGCATCTGGGGCGGCGCGTTCGAAAGCTGCAAGAAATTCGTCGCTCAAATGAAGGCGGCCGGGGGCGAGGCGGAGATGATGTGGCTGCCGGAGGCGGGGCTCAAGGGCAACAGCCACATGCTGATGCAGGACAAGAACAACCTGCAGATCGCGGACCTGATTCTGGCGTGGATCGACCAACACGCGGAAAAGAAGAGAGTGCGTAAGTAGCGGCCGGCGACAGGGCCGCCGGCGTCATTTGCCGACGAAGTGGCCGACGTCGCGGTTGTTCTCTTCGCAAATGTATTCGATCAGCTCGGTATCGGCTTGCAACTCCGGGTTTTCGTGGATCGTCCACGGCCGCGTGTAGGTTTTGGGATCGTCGATGGTGATCTCGACGTCCATGTGGCCGAAGTCTTTGCGGCGATAGCGCTCGATGACGTGCAGCGCATCGGAGACGGGGTGGCCATTGGTATCGAGCCAGCCTTTGCCGTTGAATCCGTTGGTCTCGACGACGAAGGTGTCACCGTCCCACTTGCCGATGGAATAACCCTGCCAGGTGGGGTTGGGATCTTTGGGAAGCGGACGGCCATCGGTAAAGATCTGGCGGAAGATGGTGCGGGATTCATAGAGGATCAGGGTCAGGCCGGGGGTTTCGACGATCTTCCAAGGGGAGGTGACGGCGATTTTCTCCGGGATGATGGAGGGCAGGCAGAAATTATTCGGGTCGTCCTTGCCGCGATCATCCATGCGGCGTTTATATTCGGCGGCGGCCCACGGCTGGAATGGAACGTCCTTGAGGTCGGCGGCGATGTTGATGAGGTACTTCAGGCCGGGGACCATCCAGATGCCGGAGAGAGAGGGCGTGCCGTCGGGTTTGCGGGGGGCGGGCGCGGTGAGGTTCGGAGAGCCGTCCTGGTTGCGCGGAATGCCCTTGGCCGGGCCTTCGGGCCACTGCGCCGAGAGCGGCAGCACGGCAGCAGCAAGTAATAGAGACAAA
>DATGII010000249.1:0-3086 GCA_035295805.1 Bryobacteraceae bacterium
GCACGGCGGCGCACGAAGAGATGCGCATGGAACGGCCGCTGTGGGCGGAGCAGCGTCCGGAAAACTGGTGGGACGCGGCACAGCAGGCGGTACGGGGCGTTCTGGCACAAGCCGGGGCTTCGGGCGCGGAGGTCCGCGGAATCGGTCTTTCCGGCCAGATGCACGGCCTGGTGATTCTGGACGCCGCGGACGCGGTAATTCGCCCGGCGCTGATCTGGTGCGATCAGCGGAGCCAGGCGCAGGTCGACGCCATCAACTCGGCGGTAGGCAAGGAGGCGGTGCTTGCCGCCACGGCCAATCCAGTGCTCACCGGGTTCACTCTCCCGAAGCTGCTGTGGGTGCGCGATCACGAACCGGCCTTGTTCGCTCAGGTGAGGAAGGTGCTGCTGCCGAAAGATTACGTGCGCTTCCGGCTGACCGGCGAATATGCGAGCGATGTTTCCGATGCATCAGGCACGGCGCTGTTCGACGTAGTCCGGCGCCGCTGGTCGTACGAACTGGCGAGCGGGCTCGGCTTGGATCCAGCGATTCTTCCGGTGGTGGAGGAATCCTGCGTGGTGGCCGGGAAGGTCTCGGCTGCAGGCGCCGCCGCCACCGGTGTTGCGCCCGGCACGCCGGTGGTTGCCGGCGCCGGTGATCAGGCGGCGAGCGCAATCGGGAACGGCATCGTCGAACCAGGGCTGGTATCGTGCACTCTCGGCACTTCGGGCGTGGTGTTCGCACATGCCGCTGCGCCAGTCTACGATAGGGCCGGGCGGGTGCACACGT
Source organism: Bryobacteraceae bacterium (assembly GCA_035295805.1). Classification (GTDB taxonomy): domain Bacteria; phylum Acidobacteriota; class Terriglobia; order Bryobacterales; family Bryobacteraceae; genus PSRJ01. The sequence goes on from DATGII010000249.1 coordinate 769, forward strand.
TTTGTCACGCGGTTCCCGGCGCCTGGCATGTCATGGGAGTGACGCAAGGCGCGGGGCTGAGCCTGCAGTGGTTCCGGAACCAGCTGGCGCACGGCGCCGAATACGACGGGCTCACCGCCGAAGCGGCGCAGGCGCCGGCCGGATGCAATGGTTTGTTCTGGCTGCCGTATCTGATGGGGGAGCGTACGCCGCACCTGGATGCGGCCGCGCGGGGCGGCTGGATCGGTCTGACGGCGAGCCACAAGCGGGCCGATCTGATCCGCTCGCTATTGGAAGGCGTCTCCTACAGCCAGAAGGATTGCCTCGAAATTATCGAACAGATGGGCGCCTCCATCACCTCCGTGAGGGTTTCGGGAGGAGGCGCCCGCAGCCCGTTCTGGCGGCAGATGCTGGCCGACATTTTCGGGAAGCGGGTAGTGGTTCTCGAAACGCAGGAAGGCTCGGCGTACGGCGCGGCGCTTCTGGCGCTGGTCGGCACCGGCGTCTTTCAGTCGGTTGCCGAGGTGTGCGGCGCGGCGATCCGGGAAATGGATTCCGTCGAGCCGCGGCGGGCGGAACAGCAGATTTATGCGCGCGGCCACCGGGCGTATCAGTCTCTTTATCCGAAGCTTCGCGATTTTTACCGGGATCTGTAGCGCTCAGCCGCGTTGCACGCGGATACACTCCACGTCCGAGGTGGCGATCAGGCCCTTATCCATCATGGCTTCCACTTCCGGGATCAGGCGTTCGAGGTTTTCGGCGGTGTCGACGATGGTGACGACAATCGGCTGGTCCCGGCGCATCAGATGCGCGCGGTGAATTTCAGCGGTTTCTCCGTACCCTTCGAGGCCGCGAAAGACGGTGGCCCCGGCGATGCCCAGCTCCCGCGCGCGCTCTACCACCGCTTCATAAAGAGGCCGGCCGCCATAACGGTCTCCCTCCGAGAAGTGGAGGCGGAGCAGCTTGGCTTTGTTAACCGTTCGCATGGGCGGACTCCGGCGGCGTGTGGACCAGGCGGATAACCTCCACATCCGAAAGCACGATCAGGCCATCCTGCATCATGGCTTCGACTGCCTCGAGGGCGTGGTTCAGCTTTTCCCCGGTTTCCACGACCGACACCATCACCGGCAGATCGTGCGACAAGTGGAGGCGGCCGCTTTTATGCGTATGGCCTTTGGCGCCATAGCCGAGAATGCCGCGGTAGACGGTGGCGCCGGCGATATCCATCAGGCGCAAGCGTTTCAGGATTGCCTCATAGAGCGGCTCGCCATCCCACAGGTCCGATTCCCCCATATAGAGGCGCATCAACCGCGCTTTGCCCTTGAGTTCCGAGCGCGGCGGTTTTGCCGCGGGAGCGCTATCCTGCCTGACCGCCTTGACGATCTCGGTGTCTTGCACCTCGATAACTCCATCGGCCACCATGTCGTAGAGCGTAGGCAGGAGCTCATCGACCCTCCGGGCGGATTCGATGAACTCGATGCGGAGGGGCATGTGGCGGGTGAGGACTTCAATTTTGGCCGTATGCATCACGTGGTGGGGGCCGAAGCCGGCCAGGGCGCGCGTCGCGGTCGCGCCGGCCACGCCTTTGTGCAGCAGGAATTTCAGAATGGATTCGTAAAGCGGGCCGAGGTCGTGCTGCGTATCCTCGTTTACGTAGATGGTTACCTTCTTCGCAGCGCCTTTCTCAAGCATCTCCGCACCATCTTGAGCGTAGCACCTGGTGAGTGGTGCAGGCCGGCGGGCTGCACCGGTATAGCTAGGCTTGGAGCGCCTTCCTGGCGTACTCGAAACAGCGCGTGACTTCGGTGACGGTGTCGCCGGTCGCGTGGGCGTTGTACTCGTATTCGATGTTTGCCGGGATGTCGTACTTCTCTTTCTTGAGAAGCTGCAACACCGCTTTGATGGGGGTATCGCCTTCGCCCCAGGGCCAGTTGTTCTGCGGGATCGCGGTGCTGGCGCCCGGAGGGCTCTTTTTGCGATCTTTCAAGTGCAGATTCGTGATGCGGGCATGATTCTCTTTTATGAACGCGACCGCGTCATAGCCGGCAGCGGTGAAGTGGCCGATATCGAGATTCACCCACATGTACTTGCCCATCGCCATTACCTTGGCGAAGGTTTCAGGGGTTGCGAACTGTTCGGGGTCCTTCACGTCGTCGTGGCCGTGGGCGCCCCAGGGCATGCGATATTTCTCGGCAATTGCGGCGACACGCCGGGCCACCGAAACGGTGGAACTGGATGAAATCGCGCGAACGCCGAGCGCGCGCGCCATCCGGAAGGCGTAGTCGATCTCATCGTCGGTCGTGTTGACGTTCATGTTGTAGCAAAGCAGGCGAACGTCG
>DATGII010000250.1:0-24341 GCA_035295805.1 Bryobacteraceae bacterium
GCAGCCGGTGCCGCCGCCGATGCCGATCTTGGCGATCAGGGCCAGAATGATGTCCTTGGCAGCAACACCGCTTGTCAGACTGCCGTTGACTTGCACCTGGTACGTCTTCGATCTCATCTGCAACAGGCACTGCGTGGCCAGCACGTGCTCTACCTGGCTGGTGCCGATACCGAACGCCAGCGCGCCGAATGCCCCGTGGGTCGCGGTGTGACTGTCGCCGCACACCACCGTCATGCCGGGCTGTGTGAGGCCCAGTTCAGGGCCGATGACGTGAACGATGCCCTGGCGGTCGCTATGAATACCGTAATACGGGATGCCGAATTCCTTGCAGTTTCTTTCGAGCTGCTCGATCTGCTTGCGGCCGAGCTCGTCCACGATCGGCAGCGAACGGTCGGTTGACGGGATGCTGTGGTCGGCCGTCGCCAGCGTCAGATCGGGGCGGCGCACTTTGAGCCGGCGTTCGCGAAGCCCCTGGAAGGCCTGCGCCGAGGTGACTTCGTGAGTCAGATGCAGATCGATGTAGATCAGCGCGGGCGCGCCCGGCTGCTCGTAGACAACATGGGAATCCCAAAGCTTTTCGATGATGGTGCGAGGCATATAGCGTTCTTCCAGTGTAAGGCAGCGGGGCAGGCGGCCGCCTTTCGTCGACAGCCGTACGCGGCAGACCCCGAAACCCGGCGGCCTGCCCTAGCTTCAAATCGCGGCGCAGACGGCAGCGCCGACCTGTTCGGTGGTCGCGGGCGGTCCCGAAGGACGCAGGTCCGCCGTCACTTTCCCGCTCTTCAAAACTGTTTCGATCGCCGCATCCACCGCCGCGGCTTCCGTCTTCAGACCAAAGCTGTAGGCCAGCATCGCCGCCACCGAGCCGACGGCGCCCAGCGGGTTCGCCTTGTTCTGACCGGCAATATCGGGCGCCGAACCGTGCACCGGCTCATAGAGACCGACCAGCGCCCCCGAAGGTTTTTGGTCGCCAATCGAGGCCGAAGGCAGCATTCCGATCGAGCCCGCCAGCACCGCGCCTTCATCGCTCAAAATGTCGCCGAACATGTTCTCGGTCAGCAGCACGTCGAAATGGCGGGGATTGAGAATCAGCTGCATGGCGCAGTTATCCACCAGAATATGGTCGAGCGCCACATCGGGAAACTCCGCCGCAATCTCAGTGACCACTTTCCGCCAGAGCTGCGAGTTTTCGAGAACATTGGATTTATCGACCGACGTCACCTTCTTGCGCCGCGCCCGCGCCAGACGAAACGCCATGCGGGCCACGCGCTCGATTTCCGAGCGCGTGTAGGTCATGGTATTGACTGCCCGCACTTCCCCGCCGCTTTCGGTAATGCCGCGGGGAGTCCCGTAATAAATTCCGCCCGTCAGCTCCCGGACAATGATCATGTCCGTGCCTTCGACGAGGTGATTCTTCAAAGGCGACGAATCCAGCTGCGATGGATAGGCACGCACGGGCCGCAAGTTCGCATAAACCCGCAGCGCCTTGCGGATGCCCAGAAGACCTTTCTCGGGCCGCTTGTCCGGAGGCACGTTGTCAAACTCGGGCAGCCCGACGGCGCCCATCAGGGTTGCGTCCGCTTGCAGCGCCAGTTTCTCCGTTTCGGGCGGAAACGGATTGCCGGTCTTGTGAATCGCGACGCCGCCCAGCAACCCTTCGCTAATGTTTACCGTGTGATTCCACTTCTCGGCGACGTGGCGCAGCACACGCACGGCTTCGCGCGTGACTTCGGTGCCAATCCCGTCGCCCGGGAGTACCAGGATGTTCAAGTTCATTCGTTAGTCCGCCGCCACCCGCGCGGCTTTCTCACCTTGCCGGATCAGTTCGATGATCTCCTCGTCCATGAGGCCTTTCTTGCGCTGGTCGGCGACCGTCGTGAAGCGCTGGTAAAGATCGTCCAGCTCCTCGCGAGTCAAGTCAAAACCGAGGTCCTGGCAGCGCTTCAGCAGCGCATGACGGCCGCTGTGCTTGCCTAACACCAGCTTTCCTTCGGGGACACCCACGGAGCGCGGATCGATAATCTCGTAGGTGGATTTCTCTTTGAGGTACCCGTCCTGGTGGATGCCGGCTTCGTGCGCAAAGGCGTTGCGCCCCACAATCGCCTTGTTCGGTTGCGGTCCGAAGGTGATGATCGAGCTCAGCATCTGGCTGGCCGAGAAGAGATGCTCGGTGTGAATTCCGGTGTGATAGGGATAGCAGTCGGGGCGCGTCTTGAGGACCATGACGATTTCTTCAAGCGAAGTGTTCCCCGCCCTCTCGCCGATGCCGTTAATCGTGCATTCGATCTGCCGCGCGCCCGCTTCGATCGCCGCCAGCGAGTTGGGCACCGCCAGCCCGAGGTCATCATGGCAATGCACGCTTACTACCGCGCAATCGCCCAACGCCTTCACGATGCGTCCGATGATCTTTCCGTATTCGGCCGGCACGGAGAAACCGACGGTATCGGGAATATTGACCGTACGGGCGCCGGCCGCGACCACCGCTTTCGAAATCTGCTCCAGAAAATCAGGATCGGTGCGCGAGCCATCTTCGGCCGAGAATTCGACGTCATCCACGTGCCGCCGCGCCAGTTCGACCGCGGCGAGGGCTTCGTCCAGCACCTGCTGCTGCGACTTTTTGAGTTTGTATTTAAGATGAATCTCGCTGGTCGCGATGAAGGTATGAATGCGCGGCCGGCGCGCGTGGCGCAGAGACTGGGCCGCACGCTCCACATCGAGCGTGCAACTGCGCGCCAGCGCCGCCACCTGCACCCACGGGAACTCCCGGCTGACGGCTTCCACCGCTTCAAAATCGCCCTCGGACGCGATCGGAAAGCCCGCTTCCAGCACGTCCACGCCCAGCTCCACCAGCTTGCGCGCCATGCGCAATTTTTCGGGAACGGTCATGCTGCACCCCGGCGACTGCTCGCCATCGCGCAGCGTCGTATCAAAGATGTAGACGCGATCGCTCATCGTTATCACCGATAGCAGCCATTATGGAAGCCGCGGCCGGATTTCGCAAATTTATAATTTTCGAGGTGGATATTAACTGGTATTATAACCCAGTGGGCAGGCCTGCAGGCCGCCCGCCTATGGAACTCTACGCCCTGCAAGTCTTCTACACCGTCGCCACGGAGAAGAGCTTTTCCCGTGCGGCTGAGAAACTCCTCCGCACCCAACCCGCCGTCTCGCTCGCCCTACAGCGTCTCGAACAGGAGGTCGGCGAAAAGCTGATCGACCGTTCCGCCAAGGAACTCATCCTGACCGACGCGGGCCGCACCGTTCTCGAATACGCGCGGCGCTTTCAAAGCCTGCAGCAGGAACTCGACAATTCGCTGGCGGAACTCCGGGACAACTCGGCCGGCCGCCTGGTGATCGGCGCCAACGAATCCGCCACGCTTTACCTTCTGCAGCACATCGCGCGGTACCGCGAGCTGTACCCGAAGGTGAAGGTGACGGTGCGCCGCAGCCTCTCCAGCCGGATTCCGGACGAACTCCTCGACGGCAACCTCGAACTCGGCGTAATCAGCTACGATCCAGCCGATGAGCGTTTGAAAACCGCAATCATCTACTCCGATTCGCTGGCCTTTGTAGTGTCGCCCAAACACCGGCTGGCGCAGCGCAAAATAGTTTCCATCGAGGACCTGGGCGAGGAAACATTCATCGCGCACAACGTGGTTTCGCCATACCGCGAAGTGGTGATCCGCACGTTCCGCGAGCGCAAAGTGCCGCTGGGTATTGACGTCGAAATGCCGACAATCGAAACGATCCGCAAGCTCGTGCAGGCGAACCTGGGAGTCGCTTTCCTGCCGCGCATGTGCGTCGAGCAGGAGATCGCGCAGAAAACGCTCTGCGAGATCCGGGTCAAGGAAATGCACCTGGAACGGAAGGTTCGCCTGGTCTATCCGACGCGCCGCGCGCTCAGCCACGCGGCGAAGGCATTCCTGGAACTGGTGGCGTGATCACGCGGTCATCGTAAACGCCCGCGAGATCAACTCCTGGGCCTCCTGCTGGATACGCCGCAGATGCGGCTCTCCGGCGAAACTCTCCGCGTAAATTTTGTAGACGTTCTCGGTGCCCGAGGGCCGCGCGGCGAACCATCCGCGGGCGGTAATCACTTTCAGCCCGCCGAGCGGCGCCCCGTTGCCGGGCGCCGTGTTGAGCATCTGCGTGATGGGATCGCCCGCCAGCTCGTGTGCTTTCACTCGCTCCGGCGATAGACTTTGCAGGATCGCTTTCTGTTCCGGAGTAGCCGGGGCATCGATGCGCTCGTACGCGGGGGCGCCGAACTTCTCCGTCAGTCCGTGATACAGTTCGCCCGGATCCTTGCCGGTGCGCGCCGTCATCTCGGCGGCGAGCAGCGCCAGAATCAGGCCGTCTTTGTCGGTAGTCCAAACCGTACCGTCGCGGCGCAGGAACGAGGCTCCCGCGCTCTCTTCGCCGCCGAATCCGAGGCCGCCGCTCACCAGCCCATCCACGAACCACTTGAAACCGACCGGAACCTCCACCAGCTTGCGGCCCAGGTCCGCCGTTACGCGATCGATGATGCTGCTCGACACCATCGTCTTACCGACTGCCGCATCCGCCCGCCAGCCGGGCCGGTTCCGATACAGGTATGAAATCGCCGCAGCCAGATAGTGATTCGGGTTCAGCAGCCCCGCGCTGCGCGTCACTACGCCGTGGCGGTCGTGATCGGTATCGCAGGCGAAGGCGACATCGAACTTGTCCTTCAACGCGATCAGCCCGGCCATGGCGTAGGGTGACGAGCAGTCCATACGGATCTTGCCGTCCCAATCGACCGACATGAAGCGAAACGTGGGGTCCGCATGATCATGCGTGATGGTCATGTTGAGCCCGTATTTCTCAGCGATGCGTCCCCAATAAGCAACACCCGCACCGCCGAGCGGATCGGCGCCGAGCGACAACCCGGCTCCACGAATCGCCTCCATGTCGAGGACCGACCCAAGATCGTTCACATAGGCCGTGATGTAGTCGTGGCGCTTCGCGCGTGCCAGTGCCTTTCGGTAGGGGCAGCGCAGCACATCTCCGAAGCTATTGGCGAGGATGGCATTGGCGCGGTCCTGGATCCACCTGGTGACTTGCGTATCGGCGGGCCCGCCGTTCGGCGGGTTGTATTTGAAGCCACCGTCTTCGGGCGGGTTGTGCGACGGCGTGATCACGATGCCGTCGGCCAGCCCTTGCGACCGCCCGCGGTTATGAACCAGGATGGCATGCGACAGCGCCGGGGTCGGCGTGTATCCCAGATCCTGATCGATCCGCACTTCGACGCCATGCGCCGCCAGAACCTCCAGCGCGCTGGCAAACGCCGGCTCGGAAAGCCCGTGCGTATCCTTGGCGAGAAACAGAGGTCCGTCAATCCCATTCTCATTCCGGTATTCGCAGATCGCCTGCGTGATGGCCAGAATGTGGTCTTCGTTGAACGAAACGTGGAAGGAGGAGCCTCGATGGCCCGACGTGCCGAAACTGACCCGCTGAGTGCTCACCGAGTCATCCGGTTTCTCGGCGTAGTATGCGGTAATCAGCTTCGGAACATCCACCAGCAGAGAAGCGGGCGCGGGCTGACCGGCAAGCGGATGGAGTGCCATTGCACTCCCAGTCTACCCGTAACGCCGGCGATCCGGCCGGCGGCGTGTGTGATCAAATCCGCAATACGCGCGCCGGCAGGGTCACGATCGCCCAAACCAACTCCAGGACGCCACCGACGGCGATTCCGACCACCCGGAACGGCAGCAGCAGCAGCCAGATCAGCGGGTACAGCACGAGGGCCGCCAGAGCCAGCGGCCAGCACAGCACCAGCAGAATGCACCACAGCAGGAATTTCAACATGGGGGAATTCCGCTCCTCTCATTGCTACGCACAAACGCGGCGAAATGTTCGAGTCTGCTACGATAAATCTTCTCGTCAGATGCTGCGTTTTGAAACCGCCGGCGAGTCGCACGGCGAATGTCTGGTCGCGACGCTCGCCGGCCTCCCGGCCGGCATCCCTGTCTCGGTCGACGCCATCAACCGCGAGTTGTGGCGCCGTCAGCAAGGGTATGGCCGCGGAGGGCGAATGAAAATCGAAACCGACCGCGCCGAAATCGTCGCCGGCGTCCGCCACTCGCATACCATCGGCTCCCCGGTGGCCATCATCATTCGCAACAAGGACTGGCAGAACTGGACGCAGGCGCTACCGGTTGAAGACATCGAGGGCGCCGAAGACAAGAAAAAGCCAGTGACCCGTCCGCGGCCGGGCCACGCCGATCTGGCCGGCGCTCTCAAGTACAACTTTCACGACGCGCGCTATATCCTGGAACGCGCCAGCGCGCGCGAAACGGCGGCACGCGTGGCGGTCGGCGGCATTGCCAAGGCGCTGCTCGGGGAATTCGGAATTCAGGTCTTGAGCCACGTGATCGCCGTCGGCCAAGCCCGCCTGCAGCGCGCCGCGGGTTGGGAGGAACTGATCGCGCTCAGCAAGAAAGAGGAAGTCTTGCTCGGCTGCGTCGACGCCGAATCCGAAGCGCGCATGAAAGAAGTGGTGGATGAAGCCTACCGGACCGGAGATACCATAGGCGGCGTGTTCGAAGTGGTGGCGCATGGGGTCCCCCCGGGACTGGGCTCTCATGTGACTTGGGATTCGCGCCTCGACGGCCGCCTGGCCCAGGCCATCGTCTCGATGCAGGCCGTCAAAGGCGTCGAAGTCGGCTTCGCCGCCGAAGGCGCGGCCAGTTTCGGATCCAAGGTGCAGGACACGATTCATTACGATCGGAAAGGGCGCCATTTCACGCGCGGCGCCAATCGCGCCGGAGGCCTCGAAGGCGGAATCAGCAACGGAGAGGACGTGGTCGTGCGCGGCTTCCTCAAACCGATCTCGACGCTGCGCCGCCCGCTCGAATCGGTCGATCTCGCAACGCGCGAAACCGCCCTGGCCGCCTATGAGCGCAGTGACGTCGCGGTGGTCCCGGCGGCGGGCGTAATCGGCGAAGCCATGGTCGCGTTCGTGCTCGCCCAGGCGCTCCTCGAAAAATTCGGCGGCGATTCGCTGGCCGAGACGCGCCGCAATTACGAAGGCTACATCGCCCAGTTGAAGAGTTTCTGAAAATATGGTCTATCCGATCGTCAAGTTCGGCAATCCGGTGCTGGAGCGCGAGGCGGATGATGTCCGCGAATTCGATACTCCCGAACTGCACAAATTTCTCGAAGACATGTTCGAGTCGATGTACGCCGCGAAAGGCGTCGGGCTGGCCGCCCCGCAAATCGGCTTCGCTCGCAAAATCGCCGTCATCGACGTGTCCAACGGTGAGAATCCCGACGACAAGCTGGTCTTGATCAACCCCAAGGTCATCAAGACTGAAGGCAAGCAGGTGGGCGAGGAAGGCTGTCTGAGCATCCCCACATTCCGCGAGCAGGTGCGCCGCGCCAAGCGCGTCACCATCCACGCGCAGAACGCCAAGGGCGAAGAATACGAGATGACGGGCGAAGACCTGCTGGCCCGCGCGTTTCAGCACGAAACCGATCATCTCTACGGCCGCCTGTATATCACGCATATCAGCGCGCTCAAGCGCGATTTGATGAAGCGCAAAATCAAGAAGCTGCAACGCGCCGGAGACTGGGACTAGTGCGCGCTGCGGCGCATGCCTCCGGGTTGCGCGCGCGCCACGTGGCCGAAATGCAATGCGCCTGATTTTTCTCGGCACGCCCGCGTTCGCCGTGCCTACGCTCGAGCGCATCGTCGCGGCCGGCCACCAGGTGCTCACGGTGGTCACGCAACCCGACCGTCCCCGCGGCCGCGGCCAGCACGCCGCGCCCCCTCCCGTCAAAGAAACCGCGCTGCGCCTGAGTCTTCCCGTGTATCAACCGGAACGGGTGCGGCGGCCCGAAGCGGTCGAACACCTGCGCGCGCTCGCGCCGGAAGCCATGGTGGTGGTGGGCTACGGCCAGATCATCCCGCAAAGCGTGATCGATCTGGCGCCGCTCGGCATCATCAACGTGCACGCCTCGCTGCTGCCGAAGTACCGCGGCGCCGGGCCGATCCAGTGGGCCCTCATCAACGGCGAAACCCGCACCGGCGTCACCACCATGCGCATCGACGCGGGCTTGGACACGGGCGACATGCTGCTGAAGGCCGAAACGGCCATCGGGGCCGAGGAGACTGCGGTCGAACTCAGCCAGCGGCTCGCGGCAATGGGCGCCGATCTCCTCGTCCAGACACTCGAGGGCCTGGCGCGCGGCAGCATCAAGCCGGAGCCGCAGAATTCCGCCGAGGCAACGCTCGCTCCGCTGCTCAAAAAGGAAGACGGCATCATCGATTGGCGCCAGCCCGCCGCCAGTATTCACAACCGCGTCCGCGGGCTGCAGCCGTGGCCGGGCGCGTCGACCGCCGTCCGCGGTCAGAAGCTGCATATCTGGCGCGCGCGCGTCCGCTCCGAACACGCGCCGGAGCCCGGCCGCTTCCTCAGTATCAAGCCGCCCGTCGTGGCTTGCGGGTCGGGCGCGTTGGAACTCGTGGAGGTCCAGATGGAAGGGCGCAAACGAATGTCCGCCGCCGATTTCGTAAACGGCCAGCGTCTGACAGACAATGACCAGTTAGGAGAATCATCCAGTTGAAGCTGCCGCATGGATACGCGTATGCCGCCACGTATGCCGGCATCCGCCAGGTGCAGAAAGACGATCTTGCGCTGATTGTGAGCGGCTTGCCGGCGGCGGCCGCAGGCGTGTTCACGCAAAACCGAGTGCAGGCGGCTCCGGTCAAACTCAGCCGCCGCCATCTAAAGCTCTCGCGCGGCCTGGTGGGCGCGATTCTGATCAACGCGGGCAATGCCAATTGCGCCACGCGCACCGGCGATGCCGTGGCGCTTGCCACCTGCAAAGCCGCAGCTCGCATTCTTATGCTTCCCGCCGCGCAGGTCCTGCCGGCTTCAACCGGGGTTATCGGGGTCGAGTTGGATGCGCACAAAATCATCGATGCGCTTCCAGGGCTGGTGGGCGGCCTCAGCCCGAAGCGGCTGGAAGATGTAGCCTCGGCGATCATGACCACTGACCTGGTTCCCAAAACCGCGTCGCGCGAAGTCAAACTGCGGCGCGGCGCCGTGCGCATCGCCGGCTTGACCAAAGGCTCGGGTATGATTCACCCGCAGATGGCGACGACTCTGGGGTTCGTGCTTACTGACGCGATCATCCCGGCCGCGGCGTTGCGCCGTATGCTGAGCCGGGGCGTGGAGCGGAGTTATAACCGGATGTCGGTGGATGGCGATACGTCCACCAACGACACGCTGTTGCTGCTCGCGAACGGCGCTTCCGGGGTGCGGCCCGATCCCAAGGAACTGGCCCGGGTCGAAGAAGCCGTCACGGCCGTGATGGAATCGCTCGCGCAGCAGATCGCACGCGATGGCGAAGGCGCGAAGAAGCTGGTCACGATCGACGTATCCGGTGCGCCCACCGCGGCCGCCGCGGCTCGCATCGCGCGCGCGATCGCCAATTCGCCGCTTGTGAAAACCGCAATTGCCGGCTCCGATCCCAACTGGGGCCGCATCCTTTCGGCGGCCGGCAATGCCGGCGCCGCCTTCGACCCGAACAAAACCGATGTCGCGATGCAAGGCGTGACGGTCTGCCGTGGCGGGCTGGCCGCACCGTTCTCCGAAGACCAGCTTAAAAAGAAGCTGGACGCCGCCGAATGCGAGATTCGCGTGATCATTCGCGGCAAAGGCAAAGGTACGGCGCGATTCTGGACTTGCGATCTGACCGAAGGCTATATCCGCATCAATGCCAGCTACCGGACGTGACATGACGCGACGGGGATTACTCTGCGCCGCCACAGCGCGGGTGCTGCGCGCCGATGACGCGCAGGACATCTGGAACCTGTTTACGGAAATGGCCGCCGCCTTGAGCGACGGCAAGGTCGCCGAATTCATGAAGGCGTTCGTGCCGGCCATGCCCGGCTATGACACGCTGCGGTTGAATGTGGAAGCGCTGCTCGCATCCTACGAGCTGCAATCCTCGATTGAACTGATCAAAGAGGAGGGAGACGCCGCGGTCCGGACGATCGAGCTGGATTGGTTCCTGCAAATCGTCGAAAAGCTGGAGTCCGGCAGCGTGACTCGCCGCCGCGAGCAAGTCCGATGCCGTCTGGTGAAGCAAAAAAAAAGGTGGCGCATCGCCTCGTTCGAGCCGCTCTCCCTATTCAAACCGGTCGCCTGATTGAGATCGCCGGCCCGTCCACTCCCTACAGCACCGGCGACCCGCTCCCCAGCAGCGCCCGCCGCACCAGCAAAATCGGCGCAATCCCCTGCCTCATGAACGCATCATGGAATTCCTCGAGCGAGAACCGCCCGCCTTTCGCTTTCTTGTAGTCCTCGCGCAATTTCAGGATCTCGAGCTTGCCGAGCGTGTAGACCAGGTAAGTAGGATCCGCGGTCCCGCGCTTCGCCTCTTTCTGCGCAATCGGCCGGGTCTGGTAGCCTTCTTTTACGAAAAACTCCTCGGCCTGCTCGCGCGTCCATTTGCCGGTATGCATCTGGATCCCCGCGATATAGCGCGCGTCGCGCAGCAGCGCGTCCTGCAGTTGCCCCAGCCGCAGCTTGCGGTCGCCATTGCCATACCCTTCGTCCAGCATCATCTGCTCGCTGTAATGCGCCCACCCCTCCGCGTTGCTGCCGCATCCCATCAGCTTGCGTACTTTGCTCGACAGCGTTTGCAGCCACAAGAACTGCGTGTAGTGCCCCGGATAGACCTCGTGCGCAGCCGTGCTGATGATCGTCCCGCGGTTGAAATCCTCCAGGTATTCTTCCCTCTGCTTCGCCGTCCAGCCTGGTTCCGGCAGCGTAACATTGAAAAACGCCTCCTTGGCCACCTTCTCATACGGACCCGGCGTATCCATCGACGCAGTCGTCAAGGCGCGCATGAAGGGCGGCGTTTCTTCCACGATCGGCAGCACCTGCGAAGGCAGGCTCACAATCCGGTGCTGCTCAATGAAGGCACGCAATCCACCCAGCACGTCTCGAAATGTCGGCAGCAGCCGGCTCGCGGGTGGATGATCACGTTCCAGTTCCTCGAGGACCTGCTGCGGAGTTCGCTTCGGATCGATCTCCATCCCGACGCGCCGGAACTCATCCTGGTTGCGCCGCAGATCCTGGTAGCCGATCTCTAGCAGCCGCTCGACCGGCAGATCCACCATTTCGTCGTACAGCAACTTCTTGCGGTAGTTGTCCGCGCCGATCCGAAAATCGCCATTGGACCGCGGCAGCAGGTCGGTCTTCATCCAGGTTTCGTAGGCGCGCAGCGCGGAGATTACGCCTTGATTGGTTGTTCTGAATTCCGACTTGAGTTGCGGATCGGTGACGCTCCGGAAGGCCAGCGGCACGTCCTTCTGAAAGAAGGCGATGATTCCCGGCAGTTGTTCGAGAGCAATCTCGGTGTAAATGCGCGGCGGATTCTTGAGATTTTCGCGCGCCGAGGTGAAAACCTCGGGGATCAGGCGCTCGCGCGCCATCACGGATTTCAGCCGCTCCGCCGCCGGGGAAAAGCTCCGGCTCATCACCACGAAAATCGCGCTGGTAACGCCTGACGAATATAGATCCGGGTTTTTCTCCCACATGCGGATCGATTCCAGGTTGAGCAGCGAGCCTTCGATCTGCGCCAGCATCAATTCCCGATCGGCCGCCGCATAGGGTGAGAGTCCGCCCGCGCCGAAGCCGCGAATCTGGCCATCCCACTTCTTCAACGTGGCGATCTGTTGCTGAATCTCCGCCCGCGACTGCGAGGACAGCATCGCATCGTACTGGTGAAATCCGTCGGCCGTCGCCTGCACCGGATCGAAGCGGAACACCGCTTCGTCAAAGAACCGGTCCGCAAGCCCATAAAACGGCGCGTCCCGGCCTTGTGCAAATGCGGCCGCGACGGATGCGAAAATCAAAACGATGCGCCAACTCCTCATAGTTCCCACTATCGCGCAAGGAGTATGGCCGGTGGGGCGGCCCCCTTCACCGGCGTGCTGAGCGCCCTGCTCATCTTCGGCGGCACGTACCTGGTGCTCGCGATCGGCCGCCTGCCGGGATTTCGCGTCGATCGCACCGGCGCCGCGATCATCGGCGCCGCCCTGATGCTCGCGGCGAATGTGCTGACGGTTGAAGAAGCCTATGCCGCCATCAACTATGACACCATCATGCTGCTGTTCGGAATGATGATCGTGGTCGCCAATCTCCGGCTTTCCGGTTTTTTCACGGTCGTCAGCGCCTGGGTGGTGGAGCGCGCGCGCCGGCCGCTGTTGCTGCTGGCAGGCATTGCGGTTGTAGCCGGAGTGTTCTCCGCCTTTTTCGTGAATGACACGATGTGCCTGGTCCTGACACCGCTGGTGATCGAGATCACTGGCCGCTTACGCCGCAATCCGGTGCCTTACCTGCTCGCGGTGGCGATGGCCTCCAACGTCGGCAGTGTCGCCACCATCACGGGCAACCCGCAAAACATGATGATCGGCAGCTTCTCCCGGATCCCCTATCCCGTCTTCGCGGCGCGATTGGCTCCGATCGCGGCCGCCGGCCTGGTATTGACGGTGCTGGTGATCGCCGTGATCTACCGTAAGGAATTCCGGGAAGAAGAGCCCCTTCCGGTCTCTCATGAGCCGGTCCGCGCCAACCGTGTCCTGCTATGGAAATCGCTGGCCGTGGCCGCCGGCATGATGATTTTCTTCTTCGCCGGCTGGCCGGTTCCCAAGGTCGCTGTGATCGCAGGAGCGCTGCTCCTCGTCACGCGCCGCGTCAAACCTGAAAAAATCTACCAGGAAATCGATTGGGGCCTGCTGGTTCTGTTCATCGGCCTGTTCATCGTGATCGCCGGGTTGGAAAAGACGCCCGTTGCCAACGACCTGTTTACCGCCGCTTCGCGCTATCACCTGGAACGCACCGCGCCTATGGCCGTCTTCACCGCGATTCTTTCCAATCTGGTGAGTAACGTTCCGGCCGTGCTCGTCTTCAAGGGATTTGTCCCTCGCCTTGCGGACAGCGTCCACGCCTGGCTGACGCTCGCCATGTCTTCCACTTTGGCCGGCAACCTCACCCTGCTTGGCTCGGTCGCAAACCTGATTGTCGTGCAGAAGGCGCGCCACGCAGCGCGCATTTCGTTTTGGGAATATGCCAAGGCGGGCATTCCGCTCACCCTCCTCACGATCGCGGCCGGCGTTTGGATGCTGGGTTAAAATAACGGCTTGCCCGTGACATCTTCTTTGGCCCGCGCCGGACAATGGTTCCTCGAATCCGGCATTCAGGAGCGCAACGGCGGCGTTGCCCGCTATTACCGCGCCGATCTCGAACGCAATCACCCGGTGTCCACCGAAATCACCGGATATGCCATCAGCACGCTGTTGTATCTTCACAGCACCTTGAAGGACGAACGTTATCTTCGCCGCGCCCTCGATGCGGCGCGCTTCCTCTGCCGCGAGGCGTGGGACGGCCACGTCCTCCCCTTCGAAACGCACGTACCGGCGCAAAACCGCTTCGCTTACTTCTTCGATTGCGGCATCGTGGTGCGGGGCCTTCTCGGCGTCTGGCGCCTCACAGGTGACTCGGAAATTTTGCAAGTCGCGATTTCGGTCGGCCGCTCCATGGCCTCCGATTTTGCCGGCCCTGACAACGACTACCACCCCATTCTGAAGCTGCCCGAAAAGCAACCCGCCGAGCGTGACCCCTTGCGCTGGTCACGCACGCCCGGCTGCTATCAGCTAAAGGCTGCCATGGCCTGGTGGGATCTGTCGGAAGCCACCGGCGACAGCTGGTTTCGCGAGCTCTACGATCGCGCGCTCGAAACGGAACTGCGGCGCTACGGGTCGTTTCTGCCCGGGCATCCCGATCGGCTCAAAGTCGTCGATCGCCTGCACGCCTTTTTGTATTTCCTGGAAGGCATCCTGCCTCGCGGGGGGGAAAAGCGGTGCGCTGCCGCTCTCTGCCACGGGATTCGTCTGGTCACCCAATACCAAGCCGATCTGGTTCCGGAATTTGAGCGCTGCGATGTCTACGCACAACTGTTGCGTATCCGGCTCTTCGCCGGCTGGGCCGGCGTGACTCCCCTGGACCAGGAAGCTGCCGCCCGGGAAGCCGCCGTTCTGACCGCGTTTCAGATCGATTCGGACGATCCCCGAACCCATGGCGGCTTCTACTTCGGTCGCCAGGCCGGACGCTGGCTGCCATACGTCAACCCAGTCTCGACCGCGTTTGCGTTGCAGGCGCTGGCGGTCTGGGAACAACATGAGGCAGGGCGCGAGCCGGTCGATCCGCGCCGGCTCATCTGACATTGAATCCGGGCATCGAGATCGCTTACGCCGCCGCGCAGTTGGCAGCCCGGCTGCGCTCCCGCGATCGTACGCCTGTGCCGCTCCCGGTTCTCCCCCTGGAACCCGGCATTTCGGTTGTGATTCCATCCCGCAACGGCAAGGATCTGCTGGCCGCGCAACTGCCGGGAATCATCCGTGACTTGCCGGCCGCCGCGGAAGTTCTGGTGGTCGACAACGGCTCCGACGATGGCACCGCGGTCTGGCTGCAGGCCGGATATCCCCAAGTGCGGATCGAGCTCTCCCCGCAGCCGCTGTCGTTCGCACACGCCGCCAATCGAGGTCTCGCCGCCGCCCGTTATTCCCGCATCTGCCTGCTCAACAATGACATGCTCATCGACTCAGGCCTCTTCTCGGCGCTCGATCGAGCCTTCGACCGGGTCCCCAGCCTGTTCTGCGCCACGGCTCAGATCCGGTTTCCTCCGGGGGTCCGGCGCGAGGAAACCGGAAAGGCGGTGATGGCTCAAAATGATCCCGACGACTTCCCTCTGCGCTGCGACGAGCCGCTCGCCGGCGAAGATCTGACGTGGGTTCTTTATGGCAGCGGCGGATGCTCCCTCTACGATGCCTCCCGGTTACGTGCCCTCGGCGGCATTGATACAGTCTACGAACCAGCCTACGTGGAAGATCTCGATCTCGGCTTTCGCGCCTGGCAGCGCGGTTGGCCGTCGGTGTACGTGGCGGGCGCCGGCGTCGAGCATCGTCACCGTGCCACGACATCGCGCTATTATTCGGCCCAACAGCTGGAAACAATTCTGGAACTCAATTACCTCAAGTTTCTGGCCCGGTCGGTCTGGTCCCCGATTCTTTTCCGCCGCCTATGGACGCAGGGATTAAGACGGCTGCGGCTGCGTGCGCCTCACAACCTCGCAGCGCGGCAAGCGCTCCGGAACGCGGCGGCGATCGCTGTCGATGGCGGACCGGCGACCCCTCCACAGCTTCTCGAGGAATCCGTGCTGGCCCTTACCAATGGGACAGTGTTTGTGTTTCCCGGCCGGGCGCCCATCGGGAAATCGCTCGTGCTCGTCGCATCCAGCGGACGCGATACTCCGCGGCGGGATGATCGGGATCAAATCCTGGTTGCCCTTACGGATACGGCGGCAACACCTTCGACCGAAATTCTGGCGGCGTACGTGGAAGTTGTACTGGTGCGCCGCACGCCTGCCGCGGCTCTTGCTTTTCCTGCCGCCATCCAACAGACTCTGCGGAAATGGCAGCCCGAGGAGATCGAGTTCGAGGGCGAAACGTCGAATTATGCGCGTGACATTGTTCCGGTGCGCACCGATATGGCGTGATTCAGACGGGGAGAAACCCGACGCTCGAAACGAGTGTGCGATTTCACCCACACACGCGGATTCGGTACGAAACCCCTAAGTATTTTTTTACCTTGCGGTTAGGGCCATTTTCCCAGCCGTCGGTTTTAGTACTTACTAAACGAATAGACCTTCCGCATCGCGGGGAAATTGCACTGTTTTACTACACCCCTATTTGGGGCCAGATCGGAAATTTACTGGCTGAAGAACTCTCGTTTTCGGTTAAAGTAATCTTGGGAATGCGTAAACTACCGAGATCGCCACGTGTTAGCGGTCAGAACCGAGGGTTGGACCTCGCCCGAGTGCTGGTAGTGCAGGGAGAACTGACGCCCCGTCTGACATTGCAGACGATCCTGCAGGCCGGCGGCTATACCGTCGATGTCGCCGCCACCCCAGCCGAAGCACTCGCCAAGCTGGATGAAAGCGTTTATGAGCTGGTGCTCAGCGACGCGCGGTTCGGCACCGGAGAAGCAGGACCGGATCTGCTTGCTTATGCCCGCGTGAAAGATTACCGGCCCGCCACTGCTCTGATCACATCCAATGAACCCCATCTCCGTCACCGCTATGCCCGGCCGCGGCAGCATGTTTCCATCTATACCGAGAATCTGCCCCACCTTTTGGGCAAGGTCGCAGAATTGATTGGCGTCCGCGCCAGTCGGCGCCACCGGCCTCTCCGCCAAGCGGTCTAAGCGTCAAAGCCTGACAATCTTCTCGGATTTGATTCCCTTCAGAGCGTTACGTGTATCTACGATGAGGGGAGCGCGTTCCACCAGCGCCCGATAGTCGAAAGTGGAATGATCGGTAATAATGACGACGCAGTCGGCCTTCGCCGCGGCCTCGTCAGGCTGTGCCACCAGTTCCAGCCCATCCAGGCGCAGGATCGGTACGTGCGGGTCGCTGTAGCTAAGCTCAGCCCCGAGACGCTGTAACAGGAGCAGTACGTCGACTGCGGGCGACTCCCGGACATCATCAATGTCGCGCTTATACGCCACACCCATAACGTGAACCTTCGAGCCCCGAACAGGTTTGACGTTGCGGTTGAGCGCATCCCTCACCTTATCGACTACGAAATGCGGCATCTGCCCGTTGATGTAACCGGCCAGCTCGATAAACCGGGCTTCGATGCCGGCCTGCTTGGTTTTCCAGGAAAGATAGAACGGATCGATAGGAATGCAATGGCCCCCCAGCCCTGGCCCGGGATAAAAGGGCATGAATCCGAATGGCTTGGTGGCTGCGGCGTCGATCACTTCCCAAACGTCGATGCCGATCCGGTCGCACATCAGCGCGAGCTCGTTGACCAAGCCGATGTTGATCATGCGAAACGTGTTCTCCAGCAGCTTCACCATCTCCGCGACTTGCGTGGAACTCACCGGAACCACGTGCTGCAAAGCCTGCGAATAGAACAGCCGTCCGATTTCGGTACACACCGGCGTGCAGCCGCCCACCACCTTGGGGATGTTCGAGGTATTGAATTTCGGATTGCCGGGATCGACGCGCTCCGGCGAGAAACACAGAAAGAAATCGCGGCCCACTTCCATACCGGGTTGCGCAAGCATCGGCAGCAGCACTTCTTCGGTAGTTCCCGGGTAAGTGGTCGATTCCAGAATCACGAGCATTCCGGGATGGAAATACTTGGCGATCTCCTGGCAGGAGGACACGATGTAGCTCATGTCCGGATCTTTGGTTTTCCGTAATGGAGTAGGAACACAGATGTTGATGGTGTCCAATTCCCGGATCACGGAAAAATCCGACGTGGCGCGCAGGTTGCCGGCTTCGACCAGAGGCGCCAGCGTCTCACTGGGCACATCTCCGATGTAAGAATCCGCGACGTTGACGCGCTCAGCCTTGGCTTGGCTGACATCGATTCCAGTCACGTGATATCCGGCTCCAGCCAGTTCCACTGCCAGCGGCAAGCCCACGTAGCCCAAACCGATGATCCCGACGTTTGCCCGCCGCGATCGAATCTTATTTTCCAACTCCTTCGCGAGGGGTGGCTTGGTCTCGTTGGTCTTGAAAGATCGGGGGTCGCTCATAGATCACTCCTCGGGATGAAAGAACTCTCCTTCAGCAATAATTTCGGCCGGGCCCGTTAAAAAGGCATCCCTGTCGAGCCGGATGTCGATCGGCCCGGCCGGGGTAAGGACTCGCACCGGCGAACGGACATCGCCGCGCGCCACCGCTGCCGCCGCCGCGCCGGTCGAACCGGTCCCGGAGCTCATGGTTTCGCCCGCGCCGCGCTCATAAAACCTTGTATCAATTGTGTGCTCGTCGATGCGCTTCCAGAATGACACGTTCGTGCGATTCGGGAAATGCGGGTGTGACTCGATCTGCGCGCCGAGTTGCCGCCAGTCGAACTCGAAGTCGGTGACGGGGACCGCGCATTGCGGATTCCCGACCCAGACCAGCGTCACATCGCGGGCGATCCCGGCGACCGGCAGGTCAAAACGCAGCGCCCCGATCTCGGGACGCCCCATATTCATTTCCAAACGGAAACGCAAGCCGTCGCGGCTGAGCAGGCGGAGAGATTTCGTTCCGGCGCCCGTGCGAATGCGCACCGGATCGCCGGCATGGCCCGCGCGAATCAGCCACGCCGCCGCGCAGCGAGTTCCGTTGCCGGAAATCTCGGCCATGCTGCCATCCGAATTGTAAAGCTGGATGGCCGGTTCCGGCTCGGCTGTAGTGGGAGGCGTCACCAGGATCCAGCCGTCGGCCCCCACGCCGGTGTGCCGGTCACAAATAGCGCGCGCCCACCCGGGCAGGTTCCGTTGCGGCGCTTCTGCGGACCAGGTGAGCAGGAAATCGTTTTTGGCGCCGTGCGCCTTGGTAAAGCGAATCGTCACTTGTCGACGCGCTCAAGGATCACAGCGGTGCCGTATGCCAGCACCTCCGTGACGCCATTCATGATCTCGGTCGCGTCATAACGCGCGCCGATGATCGCATCCGCCCCCAGATCGTTCGCGTGCTGAACCATCAGATTGAACGAGTCCTCGCGAGTGTTCTCGCAGAGCTTGGTGAATAGCGAGATGTTTCCGCCGACAATGGTCTGCAATCCCGCGCCGATCGTCCCCACGATGGAGCGCGAGCGGACTACAATACCGCGGACTATTCCGAGATTGCGCTTCACGCGGAAACCCGGCAACTCGAACGCCGTCGTCACGTTTTCATGCGGAACCATGCCTGCCTCCTATGCGGCGGTAAATCTCGATCACCGGTTCATTCTTGACGATGATCGTTTTCTCCAGCCGGTAGCGAATTCCATAGCGGCCGGCGCGGTTGACGCCGCTCTGCGCCGCATCACCACCCATGACTACCGCCCATTCTTCTTGCAACAACAGATCCGGCCTGTGGATGGCGGCCAGCCAGGGCAGGCCGTTATCGACTGTGAAGGTTTCGCGCAGCGGGATGCCGGCCTGGCGATAGGCCGCCCTGAAGTCGCCCGAAGCGCTGAGGATTCCGGCGCCGGCGACGTACCGCGGCCGCAGATAATCGCTCACCTCACGCACCCACTCCCGCCGGCCTTCGGAGTTGACGCGCGATTCCTGAAAGGTGATCCAGTTCCGGGGATCGCTGTGGATAACCCAGAAGATCGCTCCCGCCGCCACCACCAGCAGCGCCACAGCAGCCCTGGCTTTGCGCGGGGGCAGCGCCACCAGCGCCCCGGAGGAAACCGCCAGTAAGGGCAGGACAGCCAAGCCGTAACGCGTATTGTAGAAGCTATTCGGCCACAAACTGGGAACGAATATCGGCGCAGAGGCAGAGTGCATACTCCACACATAGAATGCGCCCGGCAGACCCAGCAATGCCAACGGCCAGAAGATGCGTTTCGCGAAAGCGCCGAGAACTCCCAACAGGCCGGCCCACCACAATCCGACACCGGCGCACAACTCGGACGCTGTGCGGTAGTAGAGGCCTGCCGCGCGCCAGTTGCCCCGGCCCGGATAGGGTGATGCGCCCTGAATCGCCAGCGCCGAATAGGGCCCGCGATAAAACTCCAGCGGGTCTCCCGAGAGCCACCAGTTGTGGGCCAGCCAGTAGGCCGGTCCGAGACCGGCCAGCACGGCGAACCAGGCGGCCATCGCGATTCTCCGGCGTTTCGCGCTCCAGGCCACGTACGCCGCTACAAAAGGGATCAGAAACCAAGCCTCGTAGCGGGTCAGCGTTCCCGCGCAACAGGCGATGCCGGCGCCGGCCGCCGCGCCCCATCCGCCGGTTTGGCGAAACCGGACAGTAAAATAGAGCAAGGCCGAAAGCGAGGCCCAGAACAGGGCTTCGGTCATCGGAATCGATTGCAGATAGAGCACATTGGGGTTGGTGGCAAACAAGGCGGTAGAGGCCGCGGCCGCGGCAACCGAATCGAACAGGCGGCGCACCGCGCAGAACAGAAATCCGCCTGCCATTACGAACGAAGAAGCCGAGGGAATCGCCGCGGCGAACCCGCTTTGCCACCAGGCATCGACGCGCGCCAGCGGCATCAACAGCCAATGCGGTAAGGGAAGCCAGACAGTGCCGATCTGGTCGTAGCCGGGCGTCCGCGAATCCAGAATGCGGCGCGCGATATCCCAGTGCGCCTCCGCGTCGCCGTAGTAGAACGTCCAGCCATGGGCGTAGACAAACCAGACCGCGGCGGCGCTCCACAAGGCCAGCAGCGCCAGGCAGAATCCCAGGGATGACTCTTTGGCGGTTTTTAGAAGGCCGTGCAGCTCTGGAACTCCTGGTAGCGCGTCTCGATTTCCTCACGCGTCAGCGTGCGGAACCGGTCCACCCCGAACTTCTCGCAGCAGAAGCTTCCCATCACCGAGCCATAGATCACGGCCTTGCGCAATTCGGCCATATCCATATGGCCGTCTTTCGGCCGTGCGCCGCGTCCGGCCAGATACCCCATGAAACCCCCGGCGAAACAGTCACCGGCGCCCGTGGGGTCGAAGACGTCTTCGAGCAGGTAGCCCGGCGCCATGAAGTGATGGCCGCCGTGAAACAAAACGGCGCCATACTCGCCGCGTTTAATGACCAAAGTCTTCGGACCCATGGCGTGAATCTTCGCGGCTGCCCGTCGCAGATTGCCCTCTCCGGAAAGCAGCCGCGCCTCGCCATCGTTGATCAGCAGGAAATTCCAGTCTTTCAGGGTTTCCAGCAACTCGCCACGGAAGTCATTGATCCAGAAGTTCATGGTATCGCCGCCGGTGAATTTCACCCCCGTCATCTGCGTGCGCACGTTGCGCTGCAGGGCAGGCTGGATATTGCCGAGCAGGAGGTAAGGCGCCGCGCGATAGGATTCCGGCAGCTTGGGCTTGAAATCGGCGAATACGTTGAGATCGGTTTGCAGCGTGGTGCGGTCGTTCATGTCGGCCGAGTACACGCCTCTCCAGAAGAAGGTCTTGCCCCGGAAACGGTCTCCATGCCGGCGAGATCGATTTTGCGCGAGGCCAACAGGTCCCGGTCCTGCCTGGCGAAGTCATCGCCGACCACGGCGACAATCTTCACCTCGGTAAAGTAACTGGCGGCCAGCGAAATATAGGTCGCGGCGCCGCCCAACATGCGATCGACTTTTCCATGCGGCGTCTCCACGCCATCGTAAGCAACAGATCCAACCACCACCAGGGACATAGGTAAGAGAAATTGTAGCGCAGGGCGGTGGCCGGCCACCGGTTATTCGGGAAAAATCCGGCCGGTGAGATCCTCGGTCTTTTTCTCGCGCGATGCGTCCCACCATCCCACCGCGAAGGCAGCGGCGCTCAGAATCCAAACGCCCATATCGATCGCATCCACAGGGTGCCGGAAGGCCACGCCGAAGGCGCAGACCGCAGCCCGAAAGATCCACGCGTACACTCGCGAGACCTTCTGCTGTCTTTTGCGCACGGCGATCGCCGACCGCCCCGCCATGTGCGCAAATAAAACGCAGAGCACACCCAGGACACCGCGGAGGAATTCGAGCGAAACCGGCATTCCCCCTTACGATGCCGCACCGGCCCCGCCATTGCAAGGGGCGGCGCGCGGGGTCAGGATGCTCGCGAGCCGCGGCCGCCGGCTCGGTCTCCACGCCACGGCGCCGGCCTAATTTTCGGCAGGATCACCGGGCGGCTCATCGCGATGCCATCACTACCGTCCTCATAGTACATATGTAGTACCCGAACCCGGCGGAATTGGTACTTCCGGTAAAGCGCCCGCGCCGGCTTATTGGATACTCGAACTACCAGGTGCAGTCCGGTTGCGCTGTACCGCCGCAACCGCCGTAATGTGCTGTCTAATAAAGCGGAAGCGGCGCCGGCGTGGCGCCGTAAAGGATCTATGGCCACGGAAACCAGTTCCGCCCTCGATTTTCGCGCTCGCCCGCGAAGGCAGGTAATCATATATCCGCACACCCCTCCGCGGCTGGCCACCAGGAAGACTCCTCCGCAACGCTTCAAATAATATGCAAATAACCTGCGATCATAGGCTTGCGAGCCGAAACTGGCGTTTTCGATTTCCAGAATCCGGTCCAAATCGGCGGGGCGGGCAAGACGAATGGCAAAATGCAGGCTCATGCTGTATTCTTTATAATTTGCTTGTTCGGAGGCAGTTGCAACAGGGTGCGGAAAAAAGGCCGAAAGAGGACGCGCCGGGAGCTTGACAGGGATTTCGGACTCCCGCATACTGAATCTATGTTGCAACTGAATGGCAACAAGACCCCGTTCGAGATGTTGCCGACCCTGGTGGAATTGAACTACGGGGACGCCGCGGTTCTCGACAGCATCGATCTGCCCGCCGAAGAGGCCCGCCGTCTCATGGAACTCGGGTTTCTTCCCGGCGCCCGCGTCACCGCCGGCCGCACTGCTCCGGGGGGCGATCCACGGGTTTTCCAGGTGGACGGCTCCGAAATCGCGCTGCGCCGCGAGACCGCGCGTCATCTGACGGTACGCGTGGAAAAGAGACGGAGGAAATCGTGAGCGGCTGCCAGGGCTGCAGCGCCGCTCCGGTCGTCGAGCTGCCGGCATCGCTCACGGGCAAGAGGAGCGGCCCGGTCGCCCTGATCGGTCCGCCTAACAGCGGCAAGACGACTCTGTTTAACCGCCTCACCGGGCTGCGGCAAAAGGTCGCCAATTTTCCAGGCGTCACGGTGGAACGCCACACGGGAATTGCGGAACTGGACGACGGCCGCGAGGTGCCGCTGATCGATTTGCCGGGCCTGTACAGTCTGGCGCCGCGGTCGGAAGACGAACAAATTGCGTACGACGTACTAACCGGCCAGCGTGGAGACACGGGCAAACCGCAGGCGGTTCTCCTGGTGCTCGATTCGACGAACCTGGCGCGGCACCTGATGCTGGCGGCCCCGATCCTGGCGTTGGGCATACCGACCCTGATCATCTTGAATATGGCCGATGACCTGCGCAAACGCGGAGGCCAGGTGGATGTTGCGGCGCTTTCCGCGGAACTGGGAGCGCCGGTGGCGTTGATCAGCGCGCGGCAAGGCGAAGGGCTCGAACAGGTTTTCCGATTTCTAGCCGGCGCTCTGCCGAAGCCGGCGCCGAAAGAACTCCCGATTCTACAGGACGTGCCCAAGTGCCGCCAATGGGCGGGGCGCGTCGGCAATCAGGCGCGCTACCGGGCGCCCGCGCCGCCGAAGTGGACGAGGCGACTGGACGCGGTGTTCCTGCATCCGCTCGCGGGTCCCCTGGTTTTTCTCGGGGTGGTGATCCTGGTTTTTCAGACCATCTTCAGCATCGCGGACCCGGCCAAAGACGTGGTGGACCGGCTGATTCATATCAGCGGCAACTGGGTTGCATCTGTTTTGCCCGATTCCCTGTTCCGTTCGCTGTTGCTCGACGGCGTATGGAATGGCGTCGGCTCCGTGGTGGTCTTCCTGCCGCAGGTGCTGCTGCTGTTTTTGTTTATCGGAATTCTGGAAGACTCGGGCTATCTGGCGCGCGCCGCGCTCATCGCGGATCGCACGATGGCGCGGGTGGGCTTGCAGGGGAAATCGTTTATCCCGCTGCTCTCGGCCTACGCCTGCGCGGTGCCGGCGATCATGGCCACCCGAACGATTGAGAACAAGCGCGACCGCATGGCGACCATTCTGATCGCGCCTTTTATGACTTGCTCGGCGCGGCTGCCGGTCTACACTCTGATCATCGCCGCATTCATTCCCAATCATCCCGTGCTCGGCAGTGTTCTGGGGACGCGGGCGCTGGCCATGCTGGGGCTGTACGCGTTGGGATTCATGGCCGCCGTAGGGACTGCGCGCGTGCTGAAATCCTCGGTGCTCAAAAGCGGCCGGGCGCCGTTCCTGCTGGAGATGCCCTCCTACCGCTGGCCGACCCTTCAATCGCTCGGGCTGCGGCTGCTGGATCGCTCGGCCGTGTTTCTGCGGCGGGCGGGCACGGTAATTCTCCTGGTCATGGTGGTGCTCTGGATCATGGCTCACCTGCCGTTGACCAACGGACACGCGCCGGCCATCGAACATAGCCTGGCCGGCACCCTCGGCCGCACGATTGAACCGGCCATCAAGCCGCTCGGGTTGAACTGGAAAATCGGAATCGGGCTGATCACCTCCCTGGCCGCGCGCGAAACCATCGTAGCCACGCTGGGATCGATTTATGGTATGGACCCGGAGTCGAACCAGCTGGGCCTGCAGACCGCATTGCAGCACGAACTCTCGTTCGGGGGCGCGGTGGCGCTGCTCGTCTTCTTCGCGTTCGCGATGCAATGCATTTCGACGATCGCGGTGGTGCGCCGCGAGACCGGCGGCTGGAAGTGGC
>DATGII010000251.1:0-23820 GCA_035295805.1 Bryobacteraceae bacterium
CATGCCCTCCGCCCGGGGTGGTCGCGCGTGGCAAGCAGGATTTTCAGCACTCGTTGATGTGGACCGTGTGTACATGCCTGCCGTCCAAACTCCCGCAGCGCTTTCAATATGATATGTTGTTGATGTCGTGAAGTGGCAAAAAACCGTTCGGGACGAGGAGCATCGTGGATTCACATTCAGCCCTTGGTTTACTGTCCATTTTGCGATCAGACCCAGGTTTGGATGATTTGCGAGACGGTATGGACAGGCCGCGAAAACGGCTAAATCCTTGCCAGACAGTTAGTAGCGGAAAACACAGGAACGCGGGAGTAATTCAGTGGTAGAATGCCAGCTTCCCAAGCTGGACGTCGCCGGTTCGAATCCGGTCTCCCGCTCCATCGTTCCAATTTTCTGACTGGCTCCACATTGGCCGAACAGCGCTCGGGTCCCAACGTCCGTCTCGCCTTGGGCGGCTACCAGATCTGATTAACAGGAACAACACCGTGAATCCCCCCGGAGGCATGGGCGCTCGCCGGGACTCTACTCCGCCAGGACTTTGTGAACGAACTGGACAGCCATCGATCCTTCGCCCACGGCAGACGCCACGCGCTTCACGCTTCCGGAACGAATGTCCCCAACTGCAAAAACCCCCGGAAGACTGGTTTCCAGCATATGCGGCGCGCGCCGCAACGGCCAGTCGCTTCCCAGGTCGGCGCCGGTCTTGATGAACTGCTTACTATCGAGTGCGAGGCAGCCCCGCAGCCAGCCCGTGTTGGGATCGGCGCCGGTCATCAAAAACAGGTGCCGGATCTCCCGGGTCTCCGGCTCATTCGCCTGCTGGCCGCGCCAGCGAATCGCTTCCAGATGGGAATCGCCGTGAAGCTCTTCGATCTGGGTCCTCGGCTTCAGCGTAATTTCCCGGCACGCCTCGATCCGGGAAATCAAGTATCGCGACATCGATTCCGCTAGTCCTGGTCCGCGAACCACGAGATACACATGCCTGGCAAACCGCGAAAGGAACAGAGCCGCTTGGCCGGCCGAATTCCCGCCGCCCACGACAGCCACCTCCTCGCCGCGGCAGATTTGGGCTTCGATTTGCGTGGCCCCGTAATAAATGCCGGCGCCTTCGAACTCGGCAACCTTCGGCAAATCGAGCTTGCGATATTGCGCTCCCGTCGCGATGATGATGCTGCGAGCCTGAACCGAGCCCTCGTCGTCAAGCCCCACTGCATACGGCGGATGTTTGCAGTGGAGCGCCCGCGCGCTGCGCGCGATCAGAACCTGCGCGCCGAATTTCTCCGCCTGCACGAAGGCGCGGTTCGCCAGATCCTGCCCGGAAATTCCCGTTGGAAACCCCAGATAGTTTTCGATTCGGGAACTCGATCCCGCTTGCCCACCCGGACCGCTCCCTTCCAAAACCAGCACGTTCAGACCTTCGGAAGCTCCGTAAACCGCGGCAGCCAGTCCGCTCGGACCGGCCCCAATTACGATGAGATCGTAGACGCTGCCCTCATCGATTCCCGCATTCAACCCAAAGCACGCCGCTGCCTCGGCATTGCTGGGGTTCCGAAGCACTAATTCATCTCGGCAGATGAGCACCGGGATGTCCTTCACGCGGATCTCGAAGTGATCGAGCACGGTCTGTATATCGGGATCGCGTTCCACGTCGATATAGGTATGGGGATGACCGTTACGGGAGAGAAAGGCCCGGAGACGTAACGTATCCGCCGAGTGGCTCGAACCGATCAGCACCGCGTCACCAACAGAGTTGGCAATGAGATACACGCGCCGGAGAACAAACGCGCGCAGAAAAATCTCGCCGAGCGTCGCATCCGTCTGCATGAGCTGGCGCAGAGAAGGTCGGGCCAGCTCCAGCAGCACACTCTCGTCGCGCGCCCGGCAGCGGACCAGGCTGCGCCTGCCTGAGAGCTGGTTGACCTCGCCCGTGAATGCTCCTGGCCCGAGAACTCTCAACGGGGTCTCATTACCGCTGGTCACGCCGGCGATTTCGATACTTCCGCTGACCACCACAAAGACACCGTGGCTCCCGTCTCCCTGATCAAAGAGCACTTCACCCACACGCGCGCGCCGCTGTGAGGCAAACGGTGCGAGCTGTTCCATTTGCGCGGCATCCAATAGCGGGAACATCGGGTCGGTTTCATTGGGAAGCGCGGCCATGATCTTTTCACTATTATCTCAGCGGCTGCCGTCTCGCGATGCAGCCAGCGCGGCCGCGTTCCGCTTATCGTGAACGAATTGCCCGGCAGAAAGACCGACGTTAGCATTCCAAAGTTGATGTTAAATTTTGCGGCGATGGACTCAAAGTTTTCCTTGTCCAGTATGCTGAGGGTGATGAAGGCGATACTGGCGGCCGCAGTGGGCGCGTCGGCCTGTGTGTTCGCTCAGCCTTTCGTTTCGCAAGGGACATCGGCGAGTTGCGCCGTCGAGCTGCGTCCCGCGAAGGTGGCGATCTTGGGTGGTGTCAGCGCCGCGGGCTTGAAGCCGGCCGATGTCGCGGCGCAGTTGGACCGCCAGATGGACATCTTCGAACACGCGGTGCAGGAGGCGCACGGAATTCTTACGCGGCTGGAACGGGTCCGTACAATCGTCACCAGCCGCGGTCCGAATGACGCGCGCACTGCGAATTTCGAATTGGTACAGCGGGTGCGCGCCGAATTCAATGCGGACGCGCCCGTGGATTCTATCCTGAATCAGTTGTTGCTCATCGGTCTGGACCGGTTCGGAGAATCCATTGAGAACAATTCCGGCAGGCAGGCCAATCTGCCCGTTCGCTATACATTCCGTGATTTCAGCGGCGACATGCAGGCCTTTCGCGATAAATGCCGGGCACAGGCAGAGAAGCAGTTCTGTGACGAGCACTCCGAACAGTGCGCATCGGGTCCTCCGAAAAACGCCGCGGGCAGCTTCGTAGCCCGATCGGAGGAGCGCGTGCTGCGGCCGGAAGGCGGCAGCAATTACATCGAATGGGCCGAGACGGTGCCCGGGCGCGCCGCGGCCGAACGGACCGACCCGCAACTTCTCGGCAACATCACAATTCATCTGAAGGGCTATTACACGTTTACGCCCCTGGTCATCGCGCGATGATGCGGCGTTGGCTCCTCACACTCAGCGTCGCGCTCCTGGTCAGCTGCGCCGCGTGGGCCGAAGCGCCCGAGACCCTGAATCCAAAGCTGCTGCGGACCGCTCAAATCGGTGCGCCGCAGGGCATTAGCGTAGGCGATATCAAGAAGGTTGCCGCCGATAGCAATCACTACGACGCCCACACCATCGCATTGGCCCGGGCCGCGCTGCTTGTGCTGGGCGAAGAACGCGGCATCAAAGTTGCCTCGCTTGATGAGGTCCTCGATAGTCTCCTCAATAATATGAGCCGCGAGACCGAAGGCGTGCTACCGGCCAAAGGCCTGGAGCCCGGTTTCGGTGACAACGAGGCCGCGCTGACGCTCGTGTACGGGCTGGTCATGAGCGGGCAGCAGGAGCGCGCGACCAATGATTTGGAGCGGCACCTGGCGTTTGGCTCGCTCTACAAGCAGGCCGTTATTCTGCAAGCGCTGCGCAATATCGGGACGCCGCGCGCCGTCGGTCTCATCCAACGCTATCTGGAAAAAGGCGAAGGGAAACAGATGGCGCAGAACACTCTGGCTGATCAGGATACTCCCGTATTGTTTGAATTGCATGACCGCTGGAATCTGGTTTCGCCCTCCCGCCGCACTCGCAGGGAGCTGGCCAAAATCGTCAACAGCGGATGCAATCAGACTACCGCAATGGCGATGTACTGGCTTGCTTTTTTTGACAAGAACCCTGACGCCAAAGAAGAAAAGGCGGAGCTCGACGCTCTGAAAGCCATGCAAACCCGGCAGGGGCCCGGCTGCGGATGGGTCGATCATCTGATGGCCGTGAAAGCCCTGGGGATGCGTTCGGCCGAAACACCGGCATATTGGGCCAACCTATTCAAAAACGAGAAGGATCTCTGGACGAGGAAACAAGTCGCTCTGATCGCCTATGCGCGCTGGGGCAGGCAGTTCAACCCGTACGCGCTGGAGGCGCTGAAGAGCGAGCCGGTGCAATATGTAGCCTGGGAACTCTGGCACGGCAACATCGAGACCCGGCAGGGCCGCAGCTTCCGAAAGTATTGGGACATCTGGCTGCCGGTCACGCTTCAATTCCACCTCGATTACGAGGAGGGCGGCACGAGTTCGGTGAACCCGGAAGACGTCTCGGAGCTGCTGCGCTGGCTTAAGGCGGGCAACCGGCCGCGCGATCCGTGGGTGGCGAACGCCATGCTGCAGCGGATCGGCCGCTTTGTGCGCGGCGAAAATACGCGCGCGTATCTC
Source organism: Bryobacteraceae bacterium (assembly GCA_035295805.1). Classification (GTDB taxonomy): domain Bacteria; phylum Acidobacteriota; class Terriglobia; order Bryobacterales; family Bryobacteraceae; genus PSRJ01. The sequence continues at coordinate 4,332 of DATGII010000251.1, forward strand.
GGCTTATTCGAATCGATGCCTGGACGCCAGGATTCTCTCACTCTATTAAATGAAGTCGAAGACCCGCAGGCCCTGCCTCTCTTGAATTACTGGGTGAGCCTGCCGGGCGCGGCCGACGGTAAGCAGCAGCTCCAATACAATATTGACCGCCTGAAATCGCGGCAGAAGCGCGCGCCTTCGGCGTGCTGCGAACCGAGCGAAGCCTGTTTGCGGCAGCGGGTCGAGCAGAGCGCCGCGGCATCTAAAATTCCCACCGCGGAAGAAGCCCATCGCTGGCTTACGATGGCAGACGTCGGCAAAAGCAATCTCAAGATTCGCTTTCAGGACGAATTGAAGCGCTCCGCCGACGTGGAGGGCAAAACCGGAGTGCGCCAAACCTGGGAATTCCTCTACGGCTGCTGGCAGCGGACCGATACAACGAACTGACTGCTTGCCGCTGTCAGTGTGAAGCCCGCCAGCACGGCAAACGTGGTCAGTCCTAGCCTTTTCCTTCACCGGTCGGACGTCCCAGAAGCGCGTTTAGACGGTCAAGCATTTCTCGGAGTCGCGACAGCTTCGCTCGAATCTCGGTGGTCGGCTGAGCCTCCCAGTGGCTGCGGCGAGCGAATATACGCCGCAGATCGGCGTGGGCCTTCTCGATGAGTGCAAGGGTGCGTGCCGCATGTTGCGGGTCACCCATGGACTGTTCCATCTCGACAATACCGCCGAGCGTAAAGCATAACTCCACGTCTGTCCGTAGAAAGTTCAAGCGGTTCTGCTCCGTTTGCCCGTGTAGGCCCTCGAGGCGCTCGCCCGGTCCTGCCATAGCCTTATTCTTATCCTCGATATTCTCTTTTGCAACGGTCGGATCAGTCCAGTGGTTCAAAATCTTCCGGGCACGACTTCGGCAGGCGCCAAATCCGAAAACCGGCCTGGCGTGGATGAAACTCCACACTGGCCTCGCCCTAGTAGACTGAAAATCATGTTCGTCAAGAACGTAGTGAGCCTGGCCCGGTTCAACGCCGCCAGGATGGGCAAGACCACCGTAGCCGAGGGAGAGTTCCTTTTTGCCGGTCTGAACTCGTTCGAACCAGGCCAGGAGCACGCGGCCCACGCTCATGAGGGCCAGGACAAACTCTACCTTGTCCTGGAAGGCTCCTGCCTTCTGCGAGTGGGCGTCCAGGAGGATCGTCTCTCCGCCGGCGATGCCGCCTTCGCGCCGTCCGGCGTCCTTCACTCCATCCGCAATCCCGGCCCGCGCCGTCTGGTGGTGTTGGCGATACTGGCTCCGCCCCCGCGCCAGTAGCCCGTGATTTCAGCGGAACCCCTCGGCGGGCCGCTGCGTCATTCAGGGCTGCGGCGGCAATGCGCCGCATCATTCCACGAAACATGACCTCATGGATCGGCCAGAGTAAGTACCAATACACCAAACCGCCCAGACCATGCGGCTCAAAATAGGCGCCCTGGCGCAGGACAGTGGATTCTCTATCCGGCTCCGCCCGGAACTCGAGCCACGCCCGCCCGGGCACCCGCATCTCCGCCAACAGCCGCAAGCGGCGGCCCGGTTCATAAATCTGCACCCGCCAGAAATCCAACGTGGTTCCCGCCAGAGGAGTTTCCGGATCTGGCCGCCCGCGGCGCATCCCCACGCCGCCCGTCATCAAATCCACCAATCCCCGGACTCTCCACATCCAGTTGCCGAAATACCAGCCTCTACGCCCTCCGATGCGGCGAATAGGAGCGAACGCGTCCCTCCGAGGAAGCGGAATTCTGATTTCTTGTATGTTGCTCAATAGATCGGTTCCGGGCTCGGAAGCCGCCATCGTTACGCTGTGACACCCGGCGTCCGACCAGCGGGTTTCGGCCGAGGCTCGGTCCTCATTGGCGAGCGCGCGCGCGATAGAGCTTCTGAGTCCGGCGGGCCGGACCTTGAAAAGCCGGAGCGCCTTCGGATCGCGGACCACGCTCGCATTGCGTACACTCTCGATCAGACACCGGCCAATCGAAGCGTAAATTGGCGTAATCAGAGTCAGCCATCGGCTCGACAGCGTCGGACTGAGGAAGGGGACCGCGAAAAACCAGCGGCGCAGATTTCGTTGTCGCGCATACTCACGCATGATTCCCACGTAGGAAGTCACATCCGGCCCGCCGATCTCGACGATCAAGCCTCCTTCGGCCCGTACTCCGATTGCTTCGACCAAATACTCGATCACGTCTTCGATGCTGACCGGCTGCGCGGCTGTATTCACCCAGCTTGGCGTGACCATCACCGGAAGCCGGTCCACAAGTGCGCGTATCAGTTCAAACGAAGCGCTGCCCGAGCCGATTACGATGGAAGCCCGCAACTCGATGACCGGGATGCCGCTCGCACGCAGAATCTTGCCTGTCGCAATGCGGCTCCTCATGTGCGGCGATAGCGCGTCGCCCTGCGTCAACCCGCCGAGGTAAACAATTCGATGGATGCCGGCTCGGCGTGCCGCACACGCAAAGTTGGCGGCGGCTTGCTTTTCCTGGCTCTCGAACTCGGGCCCGGATCGCAGCGCGTGTACCAAGTAGAAAGCAGTGTCGACGCCTCGAAAAGCCGTATCCAGAGATGCCGGCTGGAGCAAGTCTCCCGCCACGATTTGTGTACCGGGAGTCACGCGCCCGCTCAGCACCTCAGGATTCCTGCAGAGACACCGGATCGCCGTCTCTTGCCCTTCCAGGCGCCTGAGCAGGCGGCCGCCCACGTACCCCGTTGCTCCCGTCAACAGGATCATGGCCCCGCTACGCACGGGCGCTCAAGGCGTCGGGATACCAGCGGCGCTGAATCGATTTCCACGTCAAAGCCTGGTACAGCCCGGATAAGCCGACCAGGCCATAAACCAGGCTGCTCCACACCGAAGTCTCTCCGAACCTCAGACCAAAAAGGGACGCTACCAGGTCGAGGTGAAACACCCCGGCCAAGCCCCAGTTCAGAGCGCCGATAATCACCAGCGCTGCTGCAATCACGTCAAGTTTCTTCATCGAGTTCCTCTCGTTCCGGCCGGCCTTTTTTGGCCCGCCATGATTTGATCTTAAGGAAAATATGTTTTACTGTAAAGAACGAGCGTCAACTGGCTTTCCTGTCGCGAAAATATCGGCCTTCAGTGGTCGTGAAAGGAAAATGATTTTTGTGCCCGAATCGAAAACCATCGCGGAGGGGCTGAGCAAGTATGGGATCGGAGCCAAATTAAGACGGCTTCGCCTTCGCAAGAGCATGGGGCTGCTCGAATTAAGCAGGCACACCGGTCTCTCCCCCGCGTTATTGTCCAAGCTGGAGCGGGATGTAATGCATCCCACGCTGCCGACTTTGCTGCGGATCGCCATGGTCTTTAGCGTGACGCTGGACTATTTCTTTGTTCCGGAACCGAAGCCGGTGCTGGAAATCGTCCGCAAAAGCGAACGGATGCGCTTTCCCGATGCCCCCGACGCCAAGACGGTGGCGTACTATTTCGAGAACCTGGATTTTCCGGTGCCGCGCCCCGCTCTGAATGCGTACTTCGCGGAATTCGAACCCGTGGAAGAGAAAGCGGCGCGACCGCATGAACACGCCGGCGTCGAGTTTCTGTATGTGATCTGCGGACGGCTGCGGATTCGAATTCGCGGCGAGCAGCACGAATTGTCCGAAGGCGATGCGATCTATTTCGACGCATCCCTGCCGCACACCTATAACCGGCTCGGAGCTAAAAAGACCACGGCTCTGGTGGCTACGGTGTGTCCCTAATGAAAAGAGGCTCTGGTGCGTGCTCACGCACGCTGGCGGGCGCGAGACCGCCAGCGCCCGTTCTGGTCTGGTTTCGCGACGACCTTCGTCTGGCGGACAATCTGGCTTTAGCCGCCGCGTTCAGCACGGGCCGCCCCATGATTCCGGTGTTCATCTGGGCTCCCGAAGAAGAGGGAAATTGGCGGCCCGGTGCGGCTTCAAACTGGTGGCTGGATGCCTCCCTCCGCGCGTTGTCCCGCGAGTTGGACGAACGCGGCTCGCGCTTGATCATACGCCGCGGTCCCACCGCCACAGCCCTCGCCACATTGCTCGAGCAAACTAAAGCTTCCGGCTTATTTTGGAACCGGGTTTATCACCCGTCAACAATACAGCGGGACAGCCGGCTGAAATCGGAAATCCGCGCGCGGGGAGTCGCCGTCGAAACTTTAAATGGCAGCCTTCTGTTCGAGCCTTCGACCATTCTCAACAGTAGCGGCAAGCCCTTTGCCGTCTTCACCCCGTTCTGGCGGGCCTGTTTGGCGAAAGCAGTGTCCGCTCCGCTTGACCCCCCGCCGCACTTCCCCGCCCCGGAAGCCTGGGTGGATTCGTTGCCGGTTTGCGATTTGGGCCTTCAACCCGCCATCGATTGGGCGAGCGGATTCCGCAACACCTGGCAGCCGGGCGAAAAAGGAGCCAAGGCGCAGTTGGATCGTTTCCGCCAGGCAGCCTTGGACCGCTACGGCGCGTCGCGGGATCGTCCCGGCATAGCCTCCACTTCCCGTCTTTCTCCTCACCTGAGGTTCGGTGAAATCAGCGCTCGTCAGATCTGGCAGGCGGTCGATGGTTTGGCTGGCGCTGATGATTTCCTCCGGCAACTTGGGTGGCGGGAGTTTTCGTACCACGTGCTTTATAGCCATCCAGAATCCGTAGAGCAACCGCTCCGGCCGGAATTCGCGCGCTTTCCCTGGAGGCATGATCCCCGATCGTTTGCCGCCTGGACACGCGGCACGACCGGTTATCCGTTCGTGGATGCGGGCATGCGCGAATTGTGGAGGACCGGGTGGATGCACAACCGGGTGAGAATGGTGGCGGCGTCGTTTCTGGTAAAGCACCTCTTGATTGCCTGGCAGGAAGGGGCTGCCTGGTTCTGGGACACGCTGCTGGACGCCGACAGGGCCAATAACACGATGGGTTGGCAGTGGGTCGCCGGCTGTGGCGCGGACGCCGCTCCGTATTTCAGGATCTTCAATCCGGTTCTGCAAGGGGAAAAGTTTGACCCCGCCGGCAACTACGTCCGGCGATGGATTCCGGAACTGGCCGAACTGCCCGATCGGTGGATACACAAGCCATGGCTGGCGCCTGGTCCGATCCTCGCCAGGGCCGGCATCGAGCTGGGTACGACCTATCCGCATCCCATCGTGAATCACGACGACGCTCGACGGCGCGCATTGGCTGCTTTACGAAAAACTCTGCGGTAAGGGTCTTCGGCGCCGAGGCCTTTACAAGGCTGCGATCTGCTCGATCATCGAGCCGACGAAAATGCGCTCCGGCCCGCCGGAATCAGGCCGGAGGCGGTGAACGGCGCTGCCGTTAGAGTAGAGCACCGTGCCGTCCGGCGCCACGTCGAACGACAGGACGCCTTTAGCCAACACCTGCTTGCCTTCCGGCGACTGGCGCACCAGTTGCCAGGTGGAGGGGACGAGTGAAGGCGCGTCGGGGTCACCCTCGCGATTCTCGCGCGAGGCGCGGTCGACATCCACGAGGTTGCCCCACACCATCATGCGGCGGAGATCCGGGACACGCTGCGCGGCGCCGCGCGAAGTCGAGAGCGGGCGGCCCGTATAGCGCATCGAAAAAAAATTGAAGAACTGGAAAACCGCGAAGGACAGGCGGAACGGAAACAGCACCGTATCCTTAACGATTCCGACCGGATCAAGCGGCGCACGGCGCGCCGGACGCGGACGGCGAATGTAGTAGAGCACGCCATCGGCGCCCTTTTGCGGGCCGAGCAGGTCGGCTTCAGGATCTTCCGCGAGAGTCGAAATTTCGCCCGATTCCAAATCGAGTTGCTGCACGGCAAAGGGCGCGGTTCCGGAAAAGCGGCCGGCCCCGTCGCGGCCCAGCCCGGCACTCTGAAAAACGAGGCAGCGCCGCGGGCCCGGCACCCAATGCGGGGCAATATCCATGGAATCGCCTTCGGAGATCTCGCGCAGGTCGGATCCATCCGCATTCAGCAACGCCAGGTTGGCAACCAGATCCGAATGGCAGATGGAAGCGGCGATCACCTCGCCTTCCGGATGCATGGCGAGGTGGCGCACGCGGAAATCGGCGGTGTGGAAGAGACGCTGCTCCGCGCCGCTGGCATCGACGGCAAAGACGCCGCTGATTTCATCGGTCTCGAGCGAATAGAGGAGCTCGCCGGGCGCCCGGCCGCGCGTCACACTCGTCAACGCGACGCGGAACGCGGCCGGATCGCGCTCCGTGCCCGACCACAGCATGCCGCGCATGAACTGCGCGCTGGTGCCCTGCATCTTCCACGCGTGGCGGTTGTGGATCTGGGCGGCGCGATCGCGCAGGGAGCGGCCGAAGCGGCTCTCGAGTTCCTGCAACGAGCCGCCGTTGTGCCAATGCAGCTTGCCCTGCGCGAGATAAGCGAGGTGTGCGGTCACAGGCCTCCGGCTTCGATTTTCGAGCGAACGGACGAAGCGGTACAAGTTGTCGAAGGTGGATGGGCGCGGTCTGCCTTGAGCCCGCGCCGCATGACGGTTTCTCCTGAAGTTCCAAAAAGTTACGGTGTTTTTTGATAACCATTTTTTCGCTTCGATCGTCCTATTATTAGTAACGTTAGATGTCTGCCACCCGCCTAATTAACATCAGCCTCATGCGCGCCATTCGTGTCTCTTCGGTTCTGTTTGGGATTTTGACGGCATCTGTGTTGTGGGCGGCGGAGCACCATGGGACCGTGCAATCGCGCGGGCTGCCGGTTCCCGGCGCGACGGTTACGGCGATCCACAATGATCAGCGCATGGTCACGACCACCGATGAGCAGGGCCGGTATCAGTTCACGGATTTGCCGGACGGGACATGGACCCTTGAAGTGGAGATGTTCGGGTTCGCAAAGTCGTCGCGGGAAGTGGGGATCGCTCCCGGAGCGCCGAGCCCGGATTGGCAGTTGCAAATGACACCGTTGAACTCGGCGAAGCGGGAAGAGCCGGCGACGCCGGCAGTGGCCGCAAACCCAGGCGCGCCCGAGGCCCCGAGGCGTGCAGCGCGTGCACAGGCGGGCCCGGCGGCAGTGCCAACTCCGGACCGGGGAGGTCGCCCTGGGTTCCGGCAGGGCGGGTTCCGGCAGGGCGGGTTCCAACAGGCGAACGTAAACGCAGCGGCGAACGGCGCGACTCCGGCTGCGGAGGAGAATCCCAACGGCAGCGCGAGTACCGAAAATGCGTTTGGCGATCTCAACCAGAGCGCGTCCGATGCCCTGGTGGTGAACGGCAGCGTCAGCAGCGGACTGAATCTGCCGCCGCAGAATGACTGGTTCGGGATAGCGCGCGGATTCGATGGATTCGGCCCAGGGGGCCCGGCGGGATTCGGGCCCCAGGGAAATCTGGCCGGAGCCGATGGCGCCGGGGCGCTAAGCGCAGCCGCCACTACCGTAGCGAACGGGACCGGCGGACCGGCGGCGGGCGGCCGCGGCGGCGGTCCTGGCGGACGCGGCGGCGGTGGATTCGGTGGAGGCGGCTTTGGCGGAGGCCGGGGCGGCCGCGGCGGGTTTGGACGCCAGGGACGCGGCCCGCGGAATCTGAATGCGTTTGGCAATGGCCGCAGAGACCGCCGCCGGCAATACAACGGGAACGTCGCGCTGATTTTGGATAATTCGGCGCTTGACGCGCGCCCGTATTCTTTAACCGGCCAGGACACCCCGAAGGCCGCCTACGCGCAATTCCGCACCACCGGTCTTTTCGGCGGCCCGCTGAAGATTCCGCATCTGGTAAGCGGCGAGAACACGTTCTTCACCATCAACTATCAACTGACCCGCGGGCGGAATGCGAACATCTTCTCCGCGCTGGTGCCGACTCCGGATCAGCGCGCTTCGGTTACAAATCAACAGGCGCAGGCGCTTCTGAACTTTTACCCGCTGCCGAATTTCGATGGCGGAACGCGGTACAACTACCAAACGCCTTTGGTCGGCGTCAGCAACCAGAACAACGTCAGCGCGCGGCTGAGCCATACGATCAACTCGAAAAACCAGGTGTCGGGAAACTTCGCCTGGCAGAACCGCGACCTGACGACGCCGAATATTTTCCGCTTCGCCAATACGAACCTCGTCGATACGGCGGCGATGACCGGATATAACAGCGCGCTGACGTACACGTATCACTTCACGACGCGGCTGATCAGCAACCTGCGGTACAACTTCAGCCGGCAGGCGCTGGATACTACGCCGTTTTTCGCTTACACGAAGAACAACGTATCGGGCGCGGCGGGGATTCAGGGCAACGACCAGGCTCCGGCTTTCTACGGCCCGCCGACCCTGAGTTTTTCGAACGGCATCACCACGCTCCAGGACGGCAACCTGGCACGTAATCACAACACGACGCAGGGCGTAGGCGAGAGCCTGCTGTGGGTGCGAGGTTCGCACAACTTCACGTTCGGGGCGGATTTCCGGCGGCTGGATTTCAACCAGTTCTCGCAACAGAATCCGCGCGGAACGTTTTTGTTCAACGGGATCTTCACCGGTTCGGCGTTCTCTGATTTTTCCCGGGGCTTGCCCGCTACCAGCTCGATCGTGTACGACGAGAATCACCCGGAGCGCTATTTCCGGCAGTCGTGGATCGACGCGTTCGTGAACGACGATTGGCGGCTGAGCTCGAAACTGTCGCTCAACATGGGCGTGCGCTGGGATTTCCAGGCGCCGGTAACGGAATTGTACAACCGGCTGGTGAACCTCGCGGTTGGACCGAATTTTACAATCAACTACCCCGTGTGCACGGATGTTCCGAAGGGCTGCACCCCGCCGGGCGCCGCGGGATACCCGGCGTCGCTGGCGCGTCCGAACTACCACGAGTTTCAACCCCGCATCGGAGTGGCCTGGCGGCCGTTCACCAAGGATTCGACGGTGGTCCGCGCGGGTTATGGCATCTACTACAACACGTCGGTCTATCAATCGATCGCCTTGCAGATGGCGCAGCAGGCGCCGCTCGCGTACAGCGTGACGCAATCGAATTCATTGACCAGTCCGTATTTGCTCGACCAGGCGTTCCTGACTCCGCCCATAGGCGTGACGCCGCAGACGTTCGCGCTCGATCCCAATTTTCAGATTGGCTATCTGCACTACTGGCAGCTTTCGATCCAGCACAACTTGCCCGCGGCGCTGGTTGCGACAGTGACGTACAACGGCAACAAGGGGACGCACCAGGTGCAGGAATTTCTGCCGAATACATTTCCCGCGGGAAGCCCGAAGAGCCCGTATCCGTCGGGGTATGTGTACGAGGCTTCCGGCGGCAATTCGAACTACAACGCCGTAACCGTGCAGTTGCAGCGGAGGTTCCGCGGCGGACTGGCGGGCAACCTGGTGTACACGTTCTCGAAAGCCATCGACGATGCCACCGGCATCGGAGGCCGCGGCGCGGCGCTGGTGAGCTACGCGCAGAACTGGCAGGATCTGGCCGCGGAACGTTCGCTTTCGAGCTTCAACCGGACGCATTCGCTGAACATGTTCATGCAGTGGAGTACGGGGCAGGGTGTACGCGGCGGCGGGTTGCTGAGCGGCTGGAAAGGCGCGCTCGCCAAGGATTGGACGTTCAGCACTGCAATCACGCTGGGCAGCGGATTACCGCTTACGCCCGTGGTGCTGAACCGTGTGGCGGCCGGAACCGGAATCAATGGCACCGTACGGCCGGATTACATAGGCGCGTCCCTCGCGCCCACCGCGCCGGGATACGGCTTCAATCCGCTGGCATTCGCGGCGCCGGTTCCCGGCACGTGGGGCGACGCGGGTCGTAACATCATCACCGGGCCCATGCTGTTCGGTATGAATGCGTCGGCCGGACGCAACTTCCGAATCAGCGAGCGGCGCAGCATTGACCTGCGGTTCGACGCGGCTAACGTGCTCAATCACGTAAGCTTCACTTCCTGGAATACCACGCTGGGCAACGCCCAATTCGGCTTGCCGACGAGCGCGGGACAGATGCGCACCATGCAAGCCACCTTACGATTCAGGTTATAAGCGATGCGAGCACTTACGGCAGCGTTCCTGGTTTGGATTCTGACGGCTCCGGCTCCGGCGCAGCAGGTGGAGCAGGCGACTCGCGGAAATGCGCGCTTCGGCGCGACGACGCAACTGGTGGTGGAAGACGTCATTGTCAAAAGCAAGGACGGGAATCCCGTCCAGGGGCTGAAGGCATCGGATTTCACCATCACGGAGGACGGCAAGCCGCAGAAGATCAGCGTCTTCGAATTTCAGACGCTGGAACAGGAGGCGGCGCCCGCGCCGGCGATCCCTTCCCGACCTTCAACCGAGCCGCCTCCGGCGGTGAAGCCGGTCACTGCTGTGCAGATTGCGCCCGAGAAACCCGGGGATCTGAAATACCGCAACCGGCGGCTGATGGCGATGTTCTTCGACCTCACCTCCATGCCGATTCAGGACCAGATTCGCGCGCAGAATGCAGCCCTGAAGTTCTTGCGAACGCAGATGACCCGGTCGGACCTGATGGCGATTATGACGTTTTCGAGCGACGTCAAAGTAGTGGAAGACTTCACCGACGACCGCGACAAGCTCGAGAAGGACATCAAGAGCCTGATCATCGGCGAAGGCCAGGGCTTCGAAGCGCTGGACAGCGATGACAGCACCAGCGATACCGGTGCGGCGTTTCAACAGGACGATACCGAGTTCGCGATCTTCAATACCGACCGGCAGCTTTCGGCGCTCGAGACCGCCGTGCGCATGTTGGGCTCGCTGAACGAGAAGAAGGCTTTGGTGTATTTCGCGAGCGGGATGACGCGCAATGGCATGGACAACCAGGCCCAGCTTCAGGCCACGATCAATGCCGCTATCCGAGCGAATGTGTCGTTCTACCCGATCGATGCCCGGGGGCTGGTAGCCACCGCGCCGCTGGGCGACGCCACGAAGGGATCGCCGGGCGGACAGGGCATGTATTCAGGCAGCTCCGCGCGAACGGCGCAATCGAAATTCCAAGGGCAGCAGGAAACCCTCTACACTCTGGCAGCCGATACCGGCGGCAAGGCACTGCTGGACGAGAATGACCTTTCTCTCGGGTTGGTGCAGGCGCAGAAAGATATCGCGAGCTACTACATCATCGGCTATTATTCGAGTAACAGCGCCTTGGACGGGCATTTCCGGCGCATCAAAATCACCGTCAACGAAAAGAGCGCGGCGGCCCGCATTGCGAAGCTCGATTACCGCCAGGGCTACTTCGCGGGCAAGCAGTTCAACAAGTTTTCGGATACCGATAAAGAGCGGCAGCTGGCCGAGGCTTTAGTGCTCGGCGACCCGGTGACCGATATGAGCCTCGCGATGGAGCTGGATTATTTCCGGATGGCCCGCGACCGCTATTTCGTTCCTCTGGCGGTGAAGATCCCGGGGTCGGAAATCGAACTGGCGCGGCACGGCGGAGCGGAGAGCACCCGGCTGGATTTTATCGGGGAAGTGAAGGACGCCAAGGGAGCGGTGGTCGGCAACGTGCGCGATAACATCGAGATCAAGCTCAAGGGCGAGACCGCGCAACAACTGGCGAAGACCACGCTACAGTATGACACCGGGTTTACGCTGGCGCCCGGTAGTTATACGGTGAAGTTTCTGGCTCGCGAAAACCAGACCGGCAAAATGGGGACCTTTGAAAGCAAGTTGGTTGTGCCGGATTTAACGAGCGAGCAGAAGTATCTGCCGATCAGCTCTGTGGTATTGAGCAACCAGCGGCAGAAAATCGAAAACGCCGTGGCCACGGCGGAACGCGACAAGAAGCTGCTGGCGCAGCACCCGCTGGTGCAGGACGGGCAGAAGCTCATCCCGAGCGTGACACGGGTGTTCCGCAAAGACCAGAACATGTACGTGTACCTGGAGGCGTACGAACCGGCGGCCGAGAGCACGCAACCCGTGATGGCGACGTTGAGCTTCTATCGCGGAAAAATAAAAGCATTCGAGACCGAGCCTCTGCAGGTCACCGAAGGGCTGAATCCGAAGACGAAAGCGCTGCCTCTGAGGTTTAGCGTTCCTCTGGCGAAGCTGCAGCCCGGGCGGTATACGTGTCAGGTGAGCGTGCTCGATCCGGCGGCGCAAAAGTTCGCATTCTGGCGCGCGCCGATGGTGCTGCTACCGTAGGGCAGACCGACAGACGAATCAAAAACGGGACGAGCCCGGAGACCTGCCCGGCCCCAACACGTTGCTCCAGATTTCCGAGAGGCCGCGCAACTGTTCCGCGCCGTCGCCTCGAAAGCTCGAACCGTGCTGAGTTGCCAGCAGACGCGGCCCGAGCCGCGCCAAATCCTCCAAGATCCGACCGGTGTGGGCAGTATAAGGCACGTAACTGGCAAGCGGGCCGGCCTCTATGCGGATCAGAGCCTCGCGGGCACGGTCCAGGAGCGAGGTTTCCATGAGGGCCTCAGGATCACCCCACTGGTGGAGCAGGTCGGAGCAAAACAACGTATGCTCCGTTTCCTCGAAAAGCACTCCGGCGTCCCAGCCATGCGGTACATGCGGAGTCGATATGAAGCGAAATCGGTAGCGGCCGGTGTGGATGCTCTCTTCAGGAGTAAGAGCGCGCGCGGGCCGAATGGCGAAATCGTTCAGGTTCACCATCGCTCCGATGACACCGCAGACGGCCTCGGCTCGGGGCGCCTGTGCGAGCCATTCGTTCAGAGAACCGCATTCGTCGCTTTCGAAATGGCTGAAGCTGACATAACGGAGCCGCGCCGGATCGATCATCGTCCGGAGCGCCTGAGCTACGTCGCCGAATGTGCGCCTGTACCCGGTATGGAACAAAAGCGGCTCCTCGTCACGAACCAGGAAGTGATTGAATTGCAGGTCTATCTCGGGCACATAGAGGCCGATTCGATATATGTCGGGCGCGATTTCCGTAATGGTTGCCATCGGGACTCCTTATCCTTTGCATTATGTCATCGCCTCTTCGCACCGCCGGCGCTGCTTCGCCGATGCCTCTCCGCTACGGCACCCAAAATGCGGAAACAGTGTAGAATCGAGGGTTCGAGGGGCTCAAGCATGACACGTAGAGTGGCGGTGTTGGCGATGGCGCTCGCAGCCTCAGGGCTGGCGCAGGGCACGGAAACGTACAAAGCGCGGCTCACCGCAGTACCGGCCGACGCGCGCACTCGGCCGAGCCTGGCGGGGATCGGGTCGGCCACCGCGACGCTCAACGGCGCCAAGCTCACGATCACGGGAACGTTTGAAGGTTTGCTATCTCCCGCGACCATCGCGCAGTTGCACAGTGCCGTAGCGGCCGGGGTGCGCGGACCCGTGATCGGCGATCTGATGGTTGCGAAGGCGGTGAGCGGATCGATCAGCGGGTCGTTCGAGCTGACGCCCCAGCAGGTCGAGAGCTTTCATAAAGGTGGACTATACGTCCAGATTCATAGCGAGAAGGCTCCGGATGGCGTGATCTGGGGTTGGTTTACCAAGTAGGAGGCACGAACGATGTTCCGTTCCAGAAGATCTCTGATGGGGGCCGCGGCATTAGCGGCGGCATGCGGCGTGGCCGTGTTGACGGGCCAACAGACGGCGGTCGGACCGTACACCGCGGCTCAGGCCGCGGCCGGACGCGCCGCGTATCAGGCCAGCTGCGCCGGCTGCCACGGAGCCGATCTGTCGGGGCTGAACAATGCGTCGGCTCTGGCCGGCGGTCTCTTCATGGGAAGTTGGGGATCGCGCACCCTGAACGATCTCCTCGGGTTCATGCAGGGAGCGATGCCTCCGGACCGGCCGGGCGGGCTCGGCGAAGCAACCTACTTAAACATCGCTGCCTTCATTTTGGATTACAACGGGGCGCGGCCCGGCGATACGGCGCTGGCGTCGGGAAACACAACCGTGATCCGCACGGTTGCAACGGGGCAACCGCGCGCTCAGGCCGGCGGACGCGGCGGCGCGCGGGCCCGGGGCAATCAGCGCGCCGAAGCGCCCATTCCGCCGACACCGCGCGGCCTCGTCGTCCCGGGCGAAGTCAAAACTTACACGAACGTGACCGACGCGATGCTGCGCAATCCGGATCCCAGCGACTGGATCATGATCCGGCACGATTATCACGCCAACGATTACAGCACGCTCAACCAGATCAACACCCAAAATGTGAAAGAGCTGCAGCTGCAATGGGTGTGGGCGATGAACGAAGGCACCAATCAGGTCGCGCCTCTGGTGCACAACGGCATCCTGTTCCTCAACAACCCCGGCAACATCGTGCAGGCGCTGGATGCGCGCACCGGCGATCTGATCTGGGAAAACCGCATTGGCGACACGCCGCAAGGCAATTCGCAGCGCGGGCTCGCGCTCTACGACGATAAAGTAATTGTCACCACCAGCCAGGCCCACATGTTTGCGCTCGACGCACGCACCGGCAAGAACGTATGGGACACCGTAATCGGCGACCGTTCGACCGGCACCTACACCACCAGCAGCGGCCCGATCGCCATCAAAGGGAAGCTGGTGCAGGGACTCGGCGGCGGGCTCTGTGATCAGTATCGCGACGAAAAATGCTTCATCAGCGCCTATGACGCCAAGGATGGCAAGCTCGTCTGGAAATTCCATACGATTGCCAGGGAAGGCGAACAGGGCGGCGATTCGTGGGGCAAATTGCCGAGCCTGTTCCGCGCCGGCGGCGATACCTGGATCACGGGGAGCTACGATCCGGATCTCAACCTCACCTACTGGGGAGTCGCGCAATCGAAGCCGTGGATGCGCGCCAGCCGTCAATCGGGCAACGGTGAGACGCTGTTCGCCAACTCGACGGTGGCGCTCGATGCCGACACCGGCAAGCTGGCCTGGTATTACGACCATGCGCCCGGCGAATCGCTCGATCTCGATGAGGTGTTCGAACGCGTGCTGGTGGATGACAACGGGCAGAAACTGGTGTTCAGCGCGGGCAAAGCCGGTGTGCTGTGGAAGCTTGACCGGCGGACCGGCAAGTACCTGGGGCACAAGGAAACAGTGTTCCAGAACATTTACGACTCGTACGATCCGAAGACCGGCATGCCGCATTACCGCAACGACATTGTTGAGAACCAGATCGGCGAGTGGGTTCAGAGCTGCCCGACTTCCGAAGGCGGCCACAACTGGCACGCCATGAGCTATCACCAGCCGACGAATCAGATTCTGATCCCGGTGGCCGAAAGTTGCCAGGAAATGAACGCGCAGAAAATAGACCTGGTGGAAGGCGGCGGCAGCGGGGGCGGCGCGGCCCGGCGTTTTTATGAATCGCCGGGCTCGAACGGCAATGTCGGCAAATTCGCAGCCTACGATGTGCGCACGCTGAAAGAGAATTGGAAAATCGAGCAGCGCGCTCCGTTCATGACGGCGATTCTTTCGACGGCCGGCGGGATCGCCTTCGTCGGCGATATGAACCGGATTTTCCGCGCGGTCGACGTGAAGACCGGCAAAGAGCTGTGGCAGGCGCGGCTCGGCACCTCGGTGCAGGGATTTCCGCTTACCTATAGTGTGGGCGGCAAACAGTACATCGCGGTTTCCACGGGCCTCGGCGGCGGCAGCCCGCGCATGGTGCCGAGCGTGCTCGCGCCCGATGTCCATTACCCGTCGTACGGAAACGCGCTGTACGTGTTCGCGTTGCCGGATAAGAAATAGCTCCGAAGGGCCAATCGATAACGGCAACCGGAACAGAACACCAGCCGTCCCTGTATATCTAAAAATGACGCGAACACGGAAGGCGGTATCGGCCGCAGCAATCGTTCTCTTTCTGACTTGTAGCGCGGCGTTCCCCCAAGGCGGTGCGACTTTATCGGGGACGATCACGGCATCGGGCGCGGCCGTGGCGAACGCTAAAGTCTCCGCGAAAAATACGTCGACCGGCCAGACTGCGGAGGCACAGACCGATAGCTCCGGCCTTTACAGCCTCTCTAATTTGGCGCCCGGAGAGTACACGATCTCTGTGACGGCCGAGGGATACAGCGCGCAATCGGCGGACGCGACGCTGACGGCGGGAGCACAGCAGAAGGTGGATCTCGCATTGGCGGCGGCCGGGGCGCCCACGCTGAAGGATCTTGGCTTCACGCCGGAACAGGCGCAGGGAAGCGCGCAGGACCAGGCACGGCTCGATAAACGTTCACACATGCTGAAAGTGCACCAGCGGCTTGGGCTGATCACGGCCGCGCCGTTGCTCGCAACGGTGCTCACCGCCAATGGCGCTGCGGGCCGGCACGGAACGGCGTCTGGGCGCGACCTGCATGCCACCCTGGGAAGCATCACGGCGGGAATGTACTTCACCACCGCGTATTTTTCGGTCTTTGCGCCAAAAGTGCCGGGAACCGCCACGCGCGGGCCGATCCGGCTGCACAAATTCCTCGCGTGGATTCATGGGCCGGGTATGATTCTCACGCCGGCGCTGGGCGCACTGGCCTTCGAGCAGCGCAGCAAGGGAGAGCGGATCCATGGGATTGCGTCCGCGCACGGCGCGGTGGCCGCCACGACCGCTATCGCCTATGGACTGGCGATTGCCTCGGTCTCGATTAAATTCTAATGCGACGAGCCCTGCTAACGGTGGCATGCCTGATTCCGAACATGGCCTTCGGTGAAGGCCAGTGGGTGCTCGAGCAATCGACGCTGACGTACCATATTTCGCACCCGCTGCATCAGGTGGATGGCGTCAGCCATGCGGCGCGCGGCAAGGGCGTCTGCCACGCCGGGCAGTGCGATTTCCTGATCGCGGTGCCGGTGAAATCGTTTGATTCCGGAGACAGCAATCGCGACCTGCACATGGTGCAAGTGACTCGCGGCGCGCAGTTCCCGCTGGTCACGGTGCGGGTGACGCTGCCGGAAGATGCTGCCTCATCGGCGACGATCTCCGCCAATCTCGATATTGAGTTTGCGGGGCAAACGGCACATTATCGGCAAGTCGCGTTTCAGAAGGTCACACAGGGGAAGGACACGAAAGTCTCGGGGACGATTCCGGCCACGCTGACGGATTTCAAGATTGAGCCGCCTTCCCTGCTGGCGATCCCAGTGAAGAACGAAATCCCGGTGCGAGTGGAGATGACCTGGCGGCCAAATTAGGGTGCTACGCTGGAGGCATGTTGCGCTTCGCGCCGGCAACGGCTGCCATCGCACTACTCTGCGGCAGCGCGTTCGCAGCTCCGGATCCGGATCGCGATTTCTCCGGCGAGTGGGTGCTGGATGCGGCGAGCAGCAGCAACGTCCACGCAATTTCGTTCGCGGAAGACCGCTATTTGACCGTCATCCAGGACGACAATGCCGTCCAAATCCGAGGAATGGGCACGGGTGGAGCCGTCGTCCGTTGGTCCTACGCACTGGATCGTAGCGAGACACGCTATCAGATCGGCGCCGAAAACCGAAGCAGCGAGACCAAGTGGGAAAGCGACGCTCTGCTGGTTAACACGCTGGTCACTAGTCCTCAGAATTATTCGGTGATGGACCGGTGGAAGCTATCGCGCGATCACCGGGTGCTCACAGTGACGCGGCAAATCGTTCGCGCCTCGGGAGAGATCGAAGGCACGCTGGTGTACCGCCGGCCGGTCGCACCGGAGGTTTCTGGTCTCGGCCGGCATCCTGGACCGGCGGCGCCATCCGAAATTACGGTGGTCGCCGGAACCCGAATCCCCATGACGTTGCGCAACCCCATCGACACGAAACACTCGCACGAGGGCGATCGCGTGTATCTCGAAACCGCCTTTCCAGTCACGGTGGATGGAAGGATTGTCATTCCGCGCGGCAGCTTCGTGAACGGAACCGTAACCACCGCCAAAGCCGCGGGAGTGGTCAAGGGGAAAGGTGAGCTTTTCATCCGATTTGATTCCCTCACGCTGCCCAACGGCGTCACGCGCGATTTCCGTTCCCGGATCGCATCCGCCGATACCGTCGATGGCAAGCTCGACCGCAAGGAAGGCACCATCACTGGCGAGCGCGACAAAGGCAAGATCGCCAAAACCACCGCCGAGGGTGCGGGCATTGGCGGAGGCGCCGGCGGCATTGCGGGAGCAGCGGCGGGACATCCCTTGCCCGGCGTTGGCGTCGGAGCAGCGGCGGGAGCGGCCGCGGGGCTGGCATCGGTACTCATCAAGCACCGGCCGGATGCAGCCCTGCCGGCGGGTACCACCGTCGAGATGATTCTGGATCGCGACCTAAGATATTCCCCTTCCGAGTTGAAGTTTTAACAACCACCAGCGAAAACCCCCGCGCTTCCTGAAAGGAATCTCCGTGCCATGGCATATCTGAGTCAGCACGGCCGGAACGGAACTATTCGCCGGATGACGGCGTCCAATTGGGCAAATTCCGGGATACGGCTGTTCGACACGGAGGTGGTTTGTGAAGACCAGGTCCTGGCTGATGATCGTGGCGGGTTCGCTGATTACATCCGCGGTAATCGTAAACGCTTTCCAAACGCCGGCAGCTCGAGCGGTGGCTACATACGGGCATGGCACGCTGCAAGTCTCTTTTCCGGACCACAACGGGTCTGGCTTCTTGAGGGTGGACGTGCTCGATCCCGAAGACCACGTGGTGGGACATACCGAGCGGCAGGTGGACGGCACGTGGCAGGCCGGCATCACACTGGCGAAAACGATTCCACTGGACGAGCTGGTCTGGCATCGTCTGCGTTACCAGTTCCTGCCGGCCGGCGGGAAAACGCCGGCTCTTGAGGACATCGAATCCATTTCCGAGATTTTGCGCCGCCCGGTGCTGCATATTATTAGTCAGCAATCGTACTTAAGCGGCGGGCCGGCAGCCGTGCGGGCAATCGTGACTGATTCGAAAAACGAACCGGTCGGCGGCCGCAGCACTCTGCGCATCGAGCTGATTTCAGCCGATCAACAGGCGCGCCCTTTGTACAACGGGTCCTTGAACAGCCGCGGCACCGCCGAAGCGCAATTCCGCCTGCCGCCGGGTGTCACGGGGCGCTATACGCTGCGATATGAGGTGGACACGCCCATCGGATCGGCGGATTTCACGCAGCCGGTGCGGCTGGAAGACAAAGTCGCAATTCTGCTCACCACCGAAAAACCACTCTACCAGCCCGGCCAGACGATTCACGCGCGGGTGCTGGCGCTGGATCGCGCCAATCACGCGGCGGCCCCAGAACGCAGGTTGACCTTCGATGTGGAGGATTCGCGCGGCAACAAAATTTTCAAAAAGGCCACCCAAACCGATAAATTCGGTATCGCGTCGGCGGAGTTCACGCTGGCCGAGGAAGTGAATCTCGGCGCCTATCATTTGCGCGCTTCAATGGAGGGGGCGGAGGCAGGCGCCCGAAACAATGCCGAGATCGCATTAAATGTCGAGCGGTACGTCCTGCCGAAATTCAAGGTGGCGGTGGATTTTGCGCAGGGCAAGGGAGCTCACGGCTACCGGCCGGGCGATCACGTGACCGGTGCCATCCGGGCCAACTACTTCTTCGGAAAACCGGTGGAGGGCGGCGCTGTGACGGTGAAGGCCTCGACCATGGACGTCGCGGTGAACGAAGTCGCTTCTGTCGAAGGCAGGACGGATGCCGGCGGCACGTACCATTTCGATTTGCATCTGCCTACTTACTTCGCCGGACGGCCGCTGAGCCAGGGCGCGGCGCGCGTGCTGATCGA